>JAPLML010000037.1 GCA_026387055.1 Planctomycetota bacterium
GTCTCTGCTCTGTTTCCTGATTGTGGCTTCGAGGACCTGGCGCCCCGGCATGACGATGGCGACGGGTTTGAGAACGTTCGAGGGCCGAATGCTTAGGGCTCCGCGATTCCAGACTGCGATTTGGACGGCGGTGACATCGGAATCAACTAAGCGGTCATCAATCTTTACAGACAGCTTGGAAGCTTGCCCCATTCTCACAACGTTGCTTCGGATGGGGTGCACGAATGCGGTGAGGTCGCGGGTTCGTTGTTCGGAGAGGTAGAAGATTAGTGCAAGGGCGAGTCCGATGACACTGGCGGCGGTACCTATCATTCCGACGAGGGGGTTCGAGAAGAACCGCATCACGCGGCTGTGACTTGACGGGTCGGCCATGGCGGAATCTCCGATATTGAGGGGTAACTGGGTCATGCCAGGTTGCGACCACACGGTATAGTATGCCTTGGCGCGGAATAGGCCAATGAAATTCCAGGCCTAGCCGGGCGAAGGGAGACGGATGTGTGCTGAGAGGGCTAGGCCGAAGGCAACCGTGCTCGCCAAGGCTTCTTGGAGTAATGTCGCATAATGCCTGCGCCATATCCCGGCCAGTTTCCGAGCAACGTGGAAATCCTGTAGATGCTCTCTGCCTTCATGGCCAATTGGCTGCCAAACGTGTGCCGCTAGATCAGGCATGCCCATGATAGCCCGGCCTTCTGGTCCTGTCTTTACCCACATCTTCCTGGAGGACACCTTGGATGGAACCGCGCCTTTGAAGGCCCATTTCATGGGCCTTTGCCCCGCGTGAGCGGGGTCTAGCCTCGGCCTTCTAGGCCGAGGTGCAACGCGTCCAGTGCCCTCCTCCCTCCCTTTTCTTGCAGGTCGCCACGGCGACCGTCTGGCTCTTGGTGGCGCTGACCGCAAACCCCACCTCAGACGCCCGCCAAGGCGGGCTGAAAGACAAGAAGAGAAAAACGGTCATTTCGCCCGGAGCACCCCGACCTAAAAGGTCGGGGCTATATGCCGCTTCGCGGCGCGAAGGCGGCTGAAGCCGCCTCATCGTCCCGCCGGACATGTGGGTAAAGACAGGCCCCCAAGGTCGGGGCTAATACGCCCAGGCCGAAAAGGGGCGAGGCCCCCTTTTCCGGCCCGCCGCCCGGCCGAGGCGGGGTCGCCGCGGCGACTGGTCCCCTCACCCCCATCCCCTCTCCCACAAGGTGAGAGGGGGGTATGCCAGCGTGGCGGCAATCAAGCCCACGCCGAACAGGTACAAGCAACCCGTGGCACCCATGGAATGACGAGTCACCGGGCACGGGGCCTGCGCTTGTCGAGCTTGGGCCGGAGACAGGGGCTGGTCACGGGCCGAAGAGGACCGCGGCCGGAGCGGCCTGGCGGGCGGGGACTTCGGCCTCCAGCCTGCCTCCTGCCGCGGCCTTGACCTTCAGTTCGGCGCTCTCGCCGCCGAGCGTAAAGAGCGTGGCCTTCTTCAAGGCGCCCATCTGGAGCATCGCGGGGTCGATCGAGACGGTCATGGCGTCCTTCCTCTCGCGCCGGTCGACCAGCGCGACCGTTACGGACTTCGCCTCGTCATGGCGGAAGACCTTGGCGTAGACGTTGCCCGGCAGCGGGCCCAGGCCGATCTCGTCCTTGAAGGAGGACCGGTACAGGTCGGCCTTGATCTTCTGCCGGAGGGCGATGAGGTCCCGCAGGTAGAGCATGTCGGGGTTGTCCTTGCCGAGCTTGTGGCCGAGGATGTCGAAGCGGTAGCCCATCAGGAAGACGCGGTCGAGCGTCTCGCGGCGCGTAGGTTTCTCGATATCCTTATAATAATACTTCAGGCCGCTGCCGGCGCCGTTGCAGGAGCCGCTGAAGATCGGGTGGTGAGGGAACGTATAGGTGTAGATTTCGGGTTTCTGGTGCTCCGTCAGGCCGTCGATCAGCTCCAGGCCGAGGGCGTGGCTGTTGTACTGCATGAAGGCGTCGCCCACGGATTCGGAGGCGACGGCCAGCTTGACCGTGCCCTCGGAGGCCTGGCGCAGCGTCCGGACGAACTCCACGAGGTCCGGCCCCACGCCGTGCGGGCGGCCCGGCCCGTGGTACGGGCTGAAGCACACCCGCGCCGCCCCGAACATGGTCACCGGGAAGCTGTCGAGGTACCAGGCGTCCACGCCGTACTCGCGGACGTACTTGTCGACGATCCAGAACTTGAGGTACGCGCGCCAGCCGTCGGCCCCGGGGCAGGAGCCCGCGTAGCCGTCGGTGAAATCGCCCGCCTCCATGCGGCCGTCGGGGAAGACCGACATGTACCGGCGGAACTCGGTCCAGTTCGGGATCTTCACGCCGGGGGGGATCCGGTCCTTCCACTGTTGGAGACAGTTATAGGTATCGGCATCCCACGTCCAGAAGTTGGAGTAGAAGCCCACGTGGCCGCCCCGGCGGCGCACTTCCCTGACGCCCTCGGCCATCTCCTTCTCGCCGCCGCGCTCGGGGTCGGGCAGGAAGAAGCAGTAGTAGGCCTTGCGGCTCTTGCCGGGGCCCACGTTCTCGATCATCTCGGACCAGCACTGGAGGTAGTTCAGGCCCAGCCACCGGGCGTCCTCGAGCATCGCGGGCAGGTCGGCGTAGCGGTAGTTCGGCGTCCCGGTGCCGAACCATCCGTCCGAGTCCATGACCCACGCCGGCACGTCGGGCTTCTTGAGCCACCGGGCCGAGTCCTCGCGGTAGCGGTCGGCGGCCCAGTGCCAGTCGCCCGCGTGGGCGGCCACGACGAACGCCTGCGACTGCCACTTCTCGCCCGGCTCCAGGAACGCCAGCGTCCGCATGCCCATCGTCACGGTCCTCCGCGCCGCGTCGGGCACGACTTCGATGTCCACTTGCTGGAAGCTCGGGTCGTAGCTGGCGAAGTAAAGCCCGCTCGCCTTGGCGGCGGCCGCCGCGGGGGTGTGGTAGAGATCCATCCACGGCATCGACGCCCACCCCGGATACGTCAGCACGTTCGTGCGCCAGTCCGCGTGGCCCGGTCGGTGAAACCCGTACTGCGAAGGGTTGGGGATGAGTTCGCCCTGCACGTAGGTCCTGGCCAGGAAGTTCTCCTCCGGCCGACCGCCCACGCACAGGTTCGGGAGAATCGGGAAGAGGACGCGGAAGACCCGGAGCTGCTGGCGAGGCTTCACGTCGCCCGCGTTATTGACGCCGACCCGCCACTCCGTGGCGCCGCCCTTGGCCGGCAGCATCACGGTGGTCGTCAACTCGATGCCGCCCTCCAGCCGATACCGGCACGTGAGGGTCTTGCGGCCGCCGGCGTCGGTGACGGCCGCTTGCGGCGGCCGGCCGGGCTCGACCGTCAGGCGCAGGAGGTCGCCGGAGCGCGCGGTGGAGAAGAGCAGCTTGGGGTCGGCGGCGCAGAACCCGCCGCCTTCCTTCAGCAGCGGGTCCTGGAGGTAAACCTGCCGGTTGAGCGAGTAGGCGTCGATGATGAAAGGCGGGGCGGCCTCGCCCGGCCCGGCCGGGAGCATGCAGGCGGCGCCCGTTTCCTTGTTGAGGATCTCCACGGGGCGCCCCAGGCCGTCGAAGACCAGGCGCACCGATTCGTTTTCGAGCGTGTACCGCGCGGCCCCCTCTTCGGCGGCGACCGCGCCGGTCGCCAGGGGCGCCATGACCACGGCCACCGCGGCAACCAGGACTCCCAACGGAGCAGGGCCGGCAATCATTCTTCGTCTCCGTACGTGTTCAGCGTGGGTGGCACGGTCACGCGCCGTTGCGTGGCCGTGCAAGTTCTCGCATGGAACAAGCACGGTCACGCAACGGCGCGTGGCCGTGCCACCCGGCGAGACGCGCCCCCCCGTTACTGACGCACGACGCCACGGGGTCTATGGCATCGGCTTCGTGGGACCGGAAGCCACGGCGGCCGGGCGGTTCGCGCGGAAAATGTAGTCGGGCCAGAGGGGGCAGTTCAGGTCCGTCCAGCACTTGATCCGCTGCACCTCGTCGCGCGTCAGTTTGACGTCGTAGTGTCCGGCGTCCAACACCTTCCAGAGGCGGCTCTTGGCCGTGCCGAACGAGAGCGGCGGCGCCTTCGAGTGCTCCTGCCCCCACTGGCAGTTGAAGTAATGGACCCAGCCTTGCTCGATGAGCGTGCGGTAGGACGCGGGCACGTTGCCGGCATCGAGGGTCGCGGCAAGGTTGAACTTCTGCTTGTCGGCCGCGTCGTGGCAGCGGACGCACCGGGCGTCCCAGACGGGCTGGACCACCTTCTCATACGAGAACGGCCCTGCACCCCAGGGCGGAGGTTGAAGCGTGCTCGGCGGGCGATTCAGGGCGGCCGCGCGCCGCACCGGCGGGGCCGAGGCCCGGTCCTCGTGGCATCCGATGCAGCCGCGCCGCTCCCCCGGCTGAAGCTGCACGACGCTCCGCATCCGCTGGAGCTCGTTGAAGTCCGCATCGAGCACCTGGAAGTAGAGCACCTTTCCGGCCGGGGCCAGGAAACTGGCCGAGCCGTCTTCCTCCACCGGCACGATGCCCAGGTCCCCCTTGGCCACGTACGTCGGCCAGCCGAACGGGCCGCTCACGAGGTGGGTCGGCGTGGCGTACCAGTCCATGAAGGGCTCGTGGTCCTTCTGGTACTCGCCGTTGGGCTGGCGGAGGAGGTCGGCCCGGAGTTCCTGGCACACGCGGATGTACTTGGCGGCGCCGCGCTTGACGGCCGGCCCGAGGCCCTGGTACACGTCGGCCACGAAGAAGTGGCCCCGTGGGTCTTGGCTGTCCTTCATCTCGTCCGCACTGCTGATCACCGGCGGACGCGGGACGGCGCGAAACGGCGTGGGCGCCATGCTGCCTACGCCCGAGTCCAGGTAGAGGACCTCGCGGTTCCCGAACCGGTCGATCACGTAGAGGCCGAACTTGTCTTCGGGGGCGTGGCTGCACAGGATGTAGTCGCGGCCGAGGGGCGTCGGGTTGCGGAAACACTCGCGCATCGCCCACGACATGTGGAAGTGGGGCGGGGAATCGGGCGTGAGGCTCCGGACGAGTTCAGGGGAGAATCGCCCCTTCATGGCCTCGACGAGCGCCACGGGGCCGTTCAGGTCCCCGCCGTGCGACATCAGGATGGCGCAGAGTTCGCTCGTTCCCGGCACCTCGCGCCCGTTGACGTAGCAGTACCGCGTGTTGTTCCCGAAGAGGAGTTCCGGGTGCGTGCCGTCGGGCCGGATGGCCCACAAGGTGTGGCCGAAGTCGGCCCCTTTGTCGAGGTACTCCGAGCGGGTCCAGAGGATGCGTCCGTCGCTCATGACGGACGGCGCCCACTCGCTTATGTTCGCGTACGACAGGGCCCGCATGTTCCGCCCATCGGCGTCCATGCGGAACAGGACGAAGGCCTGGGGGCGCCAGCAGAGGTAGCGTCCCTTGCACCGGGTGGACAGGAACGCCACGCCGCCGTCCGGGAGCGGGCATGGGTAGACGTCGTAGAAGGGCCCGTCGGTGAGTTGCCGGAGGCCGCTGCCGTCGGCGTTCATGACCATGAGGCGGAAGTAGTCGCCCTTCGCGGCCTGGTAAGCGAAGTAGACCTTGCGGAGGTCGAACGTGGCCACGGGGTCCCGCGCCACCCCGCCGCGGGCGTCGAAGAGCGGCGCGAGCCGCGCGGCGGCGGGTTCCAGGCGTCCGCCGCGTCGCGGAATGTCGAGCAGGCAAACCGCCCCGCCGGGTCCGCCCTGGGCGTCAAAGAGGTCGCTGTAGTTGTGAGACGGGAGGAAGGGCTGGCGCTTGACGAAAAGGATTCGCTCGACGGGCGCCAGCGCCGGGTCGCGCAGCATCAGGCGCCGCTTGGCCAGCCGCGCCCTGAAGAAGACCTCCCACTCGCCGGCCGCATCGGGCTTGGCGTTCTCGGGCGGCGGCTGGCGCGGCGTGAGGGCGGCCCACTCGGCGCGTTCCGCCGACACGTCCAGCCCCTGGGCGGCGAAACGGGCCAGCATGTCTTCCATTTGCGACAGCACCCGAACCAGCGGGTCCGCCGCGCCGGTCTTGTTCCAGGAGCGCTCCTCGGAGGAGAACGCGTAGGCGAGCAGGGCGTCTTCGCTGACCGGCCCTGCGGCCGGGAGGGGCCGAACGATGGTGGCGGCCGGCCTCGCGCCCGCCTCGGCGACCTTCTGCCACTGCCGCCCGTCGACCGACACCTGGACCTCAAACCACCCGGGCATCCGGTCGCGGTAGCGGCCGTCGCGGTCGCGCGAGAAGACGACCTTGCCGACCTTCGCGACCTTGGGCAGCTCGATCTGGCCCCATTCCTCCGCGGTCCCGGCCGCAATCCAACTGTGGCTGTTGCCGTAGAGGCCGTCGTTGAGGTGCGCGACCTGGTGGATGGCGTAGCCAGGCAGACAAGACGACGCCGTTGCCTTGGCCCCTGCGGCGGCAAGCGCCAGGTTGCCCGGACCCTCCGGGCCGTAGATCTCCAGTTCATCGAGGCACGGCGGGCCGTCGGCGCTCTCGTGGATCAGGAATCGGACGAACCGGGCCTCCGTGGGCGGGAACGTCACCTCGTTCGGCTTGTCCGGCAGGATCGGCGCTGCGGCGGCAAGGGCCGCGACCCACACAAGCACCACGCCGAGAAGAGCCGCCCTTCGCATAAGAGTCTCTCCCTGGTCCGGTACCGCCTCTCACCGTTCCAGACTATACGGAGATTCCCGGACAAATACTACAACGCCAC
>JAPLML010000156.1 GCA_026387055.1 Planctomycetota bacterium
GGGGCCCTCACGAGCATCGCCTCCGCGTTCTCCAACCGCGGCATCTCCATCGAGACCGTTGTCGGGCACGGCACAGCGTTCCCCGGCGCGCCCGGCGGCGCGGTGGTCACCACGTTCTGGTGCTCCGAGGCCGAGAAGGACGAGATCGTGCGCGTCGTGAGCCGCCTGTCGAAGGTCACGTCGCTCGAGGAGCACCCGTACGAGTCCGAGAGCCTCCGCAAAAGCGCCCTGGTGCGCGTCACGCGGCGCCTCGCGCCGCCCGACGTGGCCGGGCGCCAGGCGTTCCTGACGTGCGAGCTCATGCGCCAGGACCGCGGCGCGTTCACCTACTTCCTCGCCGGCTCGCCGAGCGAGCTCGACCCCGTCCTCGCGCAGTTCGTCGAGGAGGGCATCCTCAAGGACATCGTCTACTCGGTCATCGGGCCGTAGCAGGACACCGCTCGTTGTGCGCGGCGGGTCTCCCGACCCGCCGCGCCAACGCTCTGCAACCTCCGGCTGGTGTGGCACGGCCGGCTTGTCCGGCAGTGAGGAATGCGACGAACGCTCCGCCACGGCCGGACAAGCCGGCCGTGCCACCCGATCGCAGACCGCGCCCCTCACCCCAGCGTCCACGGCTTGCGATAGCTCGGCTGGAGGCCGTCGGCAGCCTCCTTGTCGCCCACGACCTTCTCGGCCTTCGGGTCAAACTGGATCGACCGGCCGAGCTTGAGCGACAGGTTCGCCAGGCAGCACGGCACGTTGACCTTGTGGTGGTAGAAGACGCTGCACGAGGGCTCCTGGCGCGTCTTGATGCAGTCGACCCACTCGCGGTAATGCCCCGGCGACCGCGGCAGCGACGGCTCCGGCAGCTTGACCTCGGCCTTCGGGTCGTCCTCGGGGATGATCTTGAACATCCCGTAGTCGCACAGCAGCGTGGCCTTGTCGCCGTGGAAGTAGATGCCGAGCCGCCGCTGCCGCCCGCCGGCGCCGTTGAAGTCATAGCCATACGAATTCGTGAGGTTCATCATCCACGTCATCGTAAGGTCCGGGTACTGGAAGAGCGTTTCCTGGAGATCGGGCTCGTCGCCGATGTCGTCGAGGACGAACCGCCCACCCGCGCTCGCGACGCGCGTGGGCAAACCCAGCTCCAGCGCCCAGATCGGCAGGTCGATAATGTGCGGGGCCATTCCCGGCAGCCACCCCCCGCTGAAGTCCATGAACGAGCAGTGGTGGTACGCCCCCTGCGTGATCAGCGGGTTGTACGGCCGCATGGGCGCCGGGCCGACCCACATCTCCCAGTCGAGGTGGGCCGGCGGGGGGGCGTTCGGCGCGCGGCCGATGCCCGCCCGCGTCTGGTCGAGGTTCATGAACGTCCGCACGGCATTGATTTTCCCGAGGACGCCCGACCGCACGATCTCGACCACGCGCCGGTAGTTCTCGCCCGCGTGAATCTGCGTGCCCACCTGCGAGACGCGCTTGGCGTCGCGTACCGCGCGCGAGACCGCCTGGCTCTCGGCCACCGTCAGCGTCATCGGTTTCTCGACAAAGAGGTCTTTGCCCGCCTTGCAGACGGCGATGGCCTGGAGGGCGTGCCAGTGCGGCGGCGTCGCCACCACGACGGCGTCGAGCGGCTTGTGCTCCAGGAGCTTGCGGAAGTCGCCGTAGCCGGTGGCCGTCCCCTGGCAGGCCGCCACCGTCGCCTCGACCTTCTTCTGGTTCACGTCGCAGATGGCCGTGATGCGGACGTCCGGGAAGGAGCGGAAGTGCCCGACGTGCCCGCCGCCCTGCGGCCCGACGCCGATGAAGCCGAGGTTGACCGTGTTGCTTGGGGGCGCGGCGCCCTCGCCACCCAGCACGCGGGCCGACAGGCCGATCCCCACCGCGGCCGCCCCCGACGCCTTCAGGAAGTTCCGACGTGTGCAGGCCCCCGGCATGACCTCCTCCTTTCGACGCTCTTGGCGTCACCGCGCCTGAGCCCGCCGTGGGAGCGGCGGGGCACTCCCGGTCTCGGGATCCCCCGCCGCTTCCGCGGCGCACGTGTTTAGCGCTCCCCGGCAGGTGTGGCACGGCCGGCTTGTCCGGCCGTGGGGAATGGGGCCGGCGCTCTGCCACGGCCGGACAAGCCGGCCGTGCCACACCTATTATCGGGACAATGCCACACTCGCTAAACACGTACTCCGCGGCGGGCTCGGATGCCGGCCTCTGCCGCTATACGCCCGGCCCGCCGCCGGTGCAACAAGAAAGTGTTTGCCCGCGGGGCCAAGCCGTCTAAGATGATTGCCATGCTGCGATATTGGCGCGGCGGGTCAGGAGACCCGCCGCGCACATGCCTGCTGCAAGGAGACCGCCCATGCAGACCCTCGGATGGTGCCTGGCCCTCGTGATGCTGGCGGCCGCCGCTGGCACCTTGGCCGCCGAGAAGGAAGACCTGAGCGTCCTGGAGGCCGGCCAAGTCGGCGAGGCGCTGCGC
>JAPLML010000403.1 GCA_026387055.1 Planctomycetota bacterium
GGCGTACCAGTCCTGCGTCGGCTTGTCGAGATGGGCGAGGGCGTTGTTGCGCACAAGCTCCGACATCCAGAACCCCACGCCCCACAGGCCCATCACGCCCGCCACGGCCAGCACGAGACCCACGAGGGCGTTGCGGCGCCAACGGCGGTCGCTGAAGAATTCGCGCAGGCTGCCGAGCGCGTGCCCGGCCGTGTGCGTCGCGGCCGCCCGGGCCATCTCGGCCTTGGCCTTCATCCAGCTCTCGGGCTCCTTGAGGCGGCGCATCACCAGGATTACGAGGATCGCCGGGACGATGCCGACGACAAACATCAGGCGCCACCCCTGGACGCCCCCGATCGCGGCCTGTGGCGGCAGCGCGAAGCTGATGCACGCCGCCATCATGTTCCCGAAGGCCGACAGGGCCTGGAGTGTCGCGAGGGCGTACGGCCGGGCGCGGTCCGGCATGACCTCGGCCACCAGGGCCACGCCGGCGGCAAACTCGCCCCCCACGCCCATGCCTGTCAGGAAGCGGTAGATCGAGAAGTCCCACCACGTGGTCGACAGGGCCGAGAGGCCGGTAAACGCCGAGTAGACGATGATCGCCAAGAGCATCGTCTTGGCCCGGCCCCACCGGTCGCCCAGCACGCCGAAGATGAGGCCGCCGGTGGCCCAGCCGAGCATGAAGATGGCGGTGGCGTAGCCCCCGTAGCGGTTGATCTCGGCGGGCGGCGTGCCCTCGGCCAGCAGGGCCGTCAGGGCCGGCGTGCGACCCAGCAGGAAGAGTTGCTGGTCCATCGTGTCGAAGAGCCAGCCCAGCGAGCAGACGATCAGGACGAACCAGTGGTACCGCGTCAGGCCGGTGTACCATGGGCCGGAGACGGCGGCGTCGGTGTTCGACCCTGTCGACCCTGGCATCGTGCGTCCTTGCCTTCGAGCCCGGTGCGGATGCGGCGGGAGATCCCGAACTCGTGTGTCTCCCGCTGCTCCCGCGGCGGGCTCGAACTTGGGAGTTCACGTAGGCGGCGGCAACGCCGCGGCAGTACGATCGGCGAACCGGCCAAGATGCCGGGGCTTCGCCCTGGCCTACGCTATTTCCACTGGGCCTTCGGCGGTTCGGCGTAATCGGCGTACCGCGCGGCCACCTGGCCGTCCTTCTCGTCGCCGGGGTGGAAGTAGAATCGCCAGCGGAACGTGAGGTCCTTCCCCGCTTCGAGCACGTAGTCGCCCTTCCCGGCGTTTTTCTCGAAAGCGGCCTGGCCGAACGAGTTGGCGGTATGGAGGCCGTAGGGCCGCGAGTGCCACCGCGTCGGGTACCGGAAGTTCCCCGGCGTGTCGAAGATGGCGTAGCCGAAGGTCTTGCCGTCGACGGGACCGGAGCAATCGACCCACTCCGACTTTTTGCCCCACAGCGCCGCCCCGACGAGGCCCTGGGCGTTGACGAGCCGGCCCGTGCCGCCCTTCTCGGAGACGAACTCCTGCCGCATGCGGGAGGCCATCGGGCCGCCTTCCTTGGTGTCGCCGAATTCGACCTTGCCGTAGGCCGCGCGGAAGACGACCTCAAAGTCCATGATCCGCACGGATGCCGGCAGGCGGTAGAAGCGGACCGTCCGCACCTCGGCCAGGTTGGGCGTCTTGTCGGCGGCGGTCCAGTCGAGCGTCTCGCGCAGCGTGCCCATGACCGGCCCGCCCGCGAGGGTGTCGAAACTCTTGTGGATCTGCCAGCCGGCCTTGTCCGAGGCGGACCAGTTGTCCACGCCGCCGACCTCTCCGAACGCGATCCAGAGGCCCGTGTGGTGGGGGTGGTCCTTGACGATCGAGGCGGGCACGTCGGCCACCATCGGCCAGGCGCGAGTCATCTCCACCCCGTCGGGGCCGAGGACGGGGAAGAAGTACGGCCGATGGATCTGCGTGGTGGTGAGTTTGGGCGTCGTGAAGTGGTACGTGGTGAACGGCTTCGAGTTGATCGTGACCTCGACCGCGTCCTTGGTTTCCTTGAGGTCGACGGCCTTGGCGTCGGCGCCCGAGTCCGCGCCAAGGTCAACGGTGTAGGTCTTCGCGGCCCCGGCGGGAAGGGCGTCGAGGACCCACCAGAGCTTCCCGTCGGCCACCTGGCAGGGGACCTCTTTCGACCCGTCCATCATCTTGGCGGCGGTGGCGGCGTCCGGCATGGAGACGCTCATGGGAACGTTCGCGCGGGTGTACTTGCCCGCCTCGACGACGAGGGTCTTTGTGGCCCCGTGGGCGGCGGCCGAGAGGGTGAAGGCAACGGCAGCGAGAATGCCGAGCGAGACGATCCATCGGAAATGGGTGAGATCCATGGCGACCTCCGGTATTCGAGCCCGCCGCGGAAGCGGCGGGAGATCCTGCCATTCGGCGTCTCCCGCCGCTCCCGCGGCGGGCTCGAACGGCGCCGAACGCGCCTCAGAATAGGTGGGCGGTGAAGGAGTGTCAAGGAATCCGTTCCAGTGCGGAATGCGGAATGCGAAGTGCGGAATGGACGGGAGAGAAACGGCGAATGTCCAACACCC
>JAPLML010000067.1 GCA_026387055.1 Planctomycetota bacterium
GGACTCCAGGTCCGCCATTCCGCTGACCGGCACGGCCGCCTTCTCGCGCTCATCGGCGGCCGCGATCCAGAAGGTGGCGGCGCCGCCCCCGCTGATCCCCGTCACCGCGATCCGCTCGGGGTCGACGTCCGTCCGGCCCGCGAGGTAGTCGATGCCCCGCATGCCGTTCAGGCACTCCACCCCGGCCGGCGTGTACCCTCGCGAGAGCCACCACCAGCGGCCCTCGCGGTATGTGCCGTGATGGATGCCCGCGATCTCGCCGAGCTGGAGCGAGTCGAGCACCAGGCAGACGTACCCGTGGCGTGCGAACCAGATGCCGTGCGACTGATAGGCCGTCTTGTTCCCGTTCCGGCCTTCGTTCGAGTGTCCGCAGACGTAGAGCACGGCCGGCAGCCGCTCGCCCTCCTTCGCGTCCGCCGGTCGGTACAAGTTGCCCGTGACGTACAGCCTGGGCCGGCTCTGGTAGTGGAGCATGTCGACGGCAAACCCGTCGCCCCGAAACGTTCCTGTGACCGCGGCCTTGAGCGGCGTCTTGGGCGCGAGCGGCCAGAGGCCGAGCATGTACAGGTACTCCTGGTGGTAATCCGGCCGCGCCTTCTGCCAGTCGGCGAGCGACTTGACGTCCTGCGGGAACGCGCCCTGGATCTTCCGCGTTTCGCGAGCCAGGTATTCCTGGATCATCTTGTCGCCGGGCTCGCCTTGGTCGGGCGGGGAGTACTCCTGGCCGTTGGCCGCCGAAGCGGCACATGCGACAAGGAGAAACGCGGCCGCCACGAACAGGATTTGCATGATCCGGCCTCCTTCGATGCTCTGTCACGTCTCTCCATGAGCGCAAGGGTACGGCACGCCGTGCCCGCGGCTGTCCGAGGAAGCGCACCCACGCGGCGGGTCGGGAGACCCGCCGCGCACGTGCGCGTTGGGCGCGGCGGGTCTCCCCGCCCCCCGCGCACGGGCACGTTGGGCGCGGCGGGTCGCCCGGCCCGCCCCGCACGGGCACGGTGGGCGCGCGGTCACGCCACGGTCATGGCGGTGGAAGGTGCCGCCGGCGAGCTCGAGCGGCGTTCGCACTTCCTTGAGTATCTGCGGCGCTGCATTCGAGGTGACCTGTACGGCGCCGCCCGACGCGGCCGCCACCTCGAGGGTAAAGCGCGGCGTCGCAAACGGCGCCTGCAAGGCGACCTTGCCGCCCTGCTTCTCGATGCGCGTGAGTTCCTTGGCGGCCCAGTAGCGGGCAATCTCGCTCAGCTTCATCCAGACCAGGTTGTCGTAGCGGCGGTGAAGGCGAGCCACCGCTTCCTTGAAGATGTTGAAGCCGACCCGCTCACCGTTGAAGTAGATGCCCGGCCAGTGGCAGCACAGGATGGCCGGCTCGCCCCTGCCGATCACTTCCGGCAACCGTCCGCCCTTGAGGTCTTCGGTGATCAGTTTGTCGACCGATCCGGGAGACAGGCCATCCCAGCCCCCGAACCAGTCGTCGGTGCAGCCGATGATCGAGACGACGCACCGGGGATCAGCGCCTCCGAGGTCCGAGGCGTACTCCACCCGCGGCGCCACGCTCTGCTTGCCGGTGTAGATGTGCCGGAAGTAGTGCGGGACGTCGGCCTGGAACACGTCGCGGCACGCCTGGAGTGTGGCCTGGGCCAGTTCCGGCAGGACGCGGTTGCCGAATCCGCCCGGTGTGGTGATCCCTTCGCAGGGCAGGCCGACGTTCTTGAGGATCCGCAGGGCGTAACTCAGGTAGCCCGCCAACTCGTCGGCCGACTTGCCGTCGGTCCAGCCCCAGTTCTCCATGAACCGTGCGCTGCGTTCGGCGTAAGGGCGGCCCGTCTTCGTGTCGATCACCCACGTGTGCGTCACCATTTCCGGGTGGATGTCCCAGTCGGGCATGAGGAACTCACGGACCAGTTTGAGGCTCTCCTCGAGCTCTTGCTTCGACCAGCCGGGCAGGTCGCGGTCCAGCCATCCGACCCAGGCCGGGTTGGGGACAACGCTGTACTTGCCTTTCACGCCATGCCCGCGGCACCACTCGGCGAACTCGCGGACGAACGCGTCGGGGATCTCCCGCGGGAGCTTCTTCCAGTCCTGCTTGTAGCTGTTCGGAAAGACCTCGTGGAACTGTGGAATGCCGAAGTGGGCCAGGTTCACCAGGCAGGTGGAGTCATCGATGATGAAGCTCACCGGCACCCGGTTCTGCGGATGGAGCACCTTGACGCCATCCGCCTGCTCGGGCCTGTTGCCCTTCAACTGGGCGACAAGAGGGGAGTCGAGAAGACCCAAGCCGGCGCCCGCAATCCCCAAGGCCGCCGCTTTCACGAAGTGTCGTCTTGAAATCCCAGGCAGGTTGCAGGCAGGGCTGTCCATGTCAGGTCTCCCCATGCTCGAGGATGAGCGGCAGCCGAAGACCGAACCATACGCCCCGCCATTGTACGTCATCCCGGGCAGTTTGGCATAGGCTCTTGGTCGGTGACCGGCTACAATCCGGGGCATGATACCATACACGGGGGGTAAAATCGCTCGCCAGGAGCGGGTGGCACGGTCACGCGCCGTTGCGTGGCCGTGCCCGTCCGATCGCGCGCACGGCCCGCAGAGGCGCGTGGCCGTGCCACCCTGCTGCCGGCGCGGCCGCGCGCCGGCATGGAGGACCCGATGCGTTGCGCACTAGCACTGATCCTCTTGGGAGCAGTCATGGCGCAGAGAACGGAGGAGGCTCGTGCGGCGGAAGCGATGCTCCCTGTCCCCACGGACTTCAGTGCCCTGGTGGGACAGCCGGTGGACATCGCGCCCAGCGCCTACCTTTATCGAGCGGACCGCCGGGCCGAGGCGAACCCGCCGGAAAGCTGGATCCTGCTCATGCAGTACGCGAATCTTCCGTTTGACAAGCCGGTGGATGTGAACGCCCCGGCGGCCAGGAAGGCGCTCTGCGGGCTGCTGTGGGAGGAGGTGCGGCCGGTGCGGCGCGTCGAGCTGGCGTGGCCGGCGGGCGCCAGGCCTTCGCCGGAGGAGGTGGCGCTCAGCTACTTCGACGCCTCGGACGGCAACGCCCACACCTGGTGGAACCCGCGGACGATCAGGGAGGCCGGTCCGCCGCAGGTTTCCGCCGACGGGCGGACGTATGTCTACGCGATTCCCGTGGACACCTGGGGCGTGGTGGCGGCCGTGCGCGGCGACAAGAAGGCGTCGGCCTTTGCGGTGCCCGCGGTGCGGGCGCTCGTGCCGGAGGTATGGAAGAAGATGGACCTCGCCATCGAGTGGGGCTTCGAGGACGCGACGGCCCCCCTGGCGTACGACGGGCGGATCGAGGCGTACGACGGGATGATCGGCGACGTTCGGCCGCTGCCCCGCGACGCGGGAACGACCCTGACCGGCCCGCACGCCTGACGCTCGGTCAGGAAGGGCGATGCGCCCCGGGGCGTGCAGGTGAGCCTGCTCTACAGGGGCACGTCGCGCTGGCGGCGCCTGTGGCCCTATGACGCCCAGCCGGAGGACGTGGCGCGAAC
>JAPLML010000508.1 GCA_026387055.1 Planctomycetota bacterium
TCCTCACCAGCACCAAGATCACGGACGCGGGCCTGAAGTACCTGAAGGAACTGAAGGGCCTGAAGTATCTCCACCTCTACGTCACCCTAATCACGGACGCCGGCCTGAAGGAACTGAAGGAGCTTAAGGGCCTGCACCTGCTCGACCTCAGCCACACCATGATCACGGGTGCCGGCTTGGGGGAACTGAAGGAGCTTAAGGGCCTGGAGTATCTCGACCTCGGCTTCACCGAGATCACGGACGCCGGCCTGAAGGGCCTGAAGGAACTCAAGGGCCTGGACATGCTCTGGCTCACCGGCACCCACATCACGGACGCCGGCCTGAAGGAACTGAAGCAACTCAAAGGCCTGCAGAGGCTCTGGCTCACCGGCACCCAAATCACGGACGCTGGCCTGAAGGACCTGAAGGAACTTAAGGGCCTGGAGTATCTCGACCTCGCCTTCACCCAGATCATGGACGCCGGCCTGAAGGAACTGAAGGAACTCAAAGGCCTGCAGTGGCTCCACCTTGGCAGCACCCAGATCACGGACGCCGGCCTGAAGGATCTGAAGGAACTCAAGGGCCTGCAGACGCTCTGGCTCTGGAACACCAAGGTCACGGACGCCGGCCTGAAAGACCTGTATCAGGCGTTGCCCAAGACAGATATCTATGGTCCTTGAACGCCCAACGCTAACCGGCTTGATCGCCACGTCCGGGGGTGTCCTCACGCCGCACCCGCGTTGCGGCCAATGCCGCACGCGATTGGCCGCCGCACTTTGAGCAAGCCGCGCGATGGTCATTGCGGCACCCTTTCCGCCTTGCGGCCCGTGAACTGTTCCCACCGCTGGACGATGACGTCCGAGTGCAGCGCGTCGAGTTCCATCAGATAGGCCCGCCGGCCCGTCTTCTCGCAGGCGATGAGCGTGCTGCCCGACCCGCCGCGCAGCGGACGGCGCACCTGCCCCGCTACTTGGCGGCCAGGTTCGCGCCCAGAACGATGGCGCCGCCGGGCTCGGTCTTGAGGTCAACGGTCTTGGCGCCATAGCGGACCTTGCACGGCCCACCTACGCCTGAGCGGATCGTCGCCTCCGTGAGGGCCCCGTCCTTCCACGCCGCATCAACCTCAAAGCCGCCGCGGGCCCGCAGGCCCTTCAGCGACCCGTTCGGCCACGCCTTCGGCAGGGCGGGCAAGAGGTGCACGTCGCCCATGTGGCTCTGGAGGAGCATCTCAGCAACGCCGGACGTCCCGCCGAAGTTGCCGTCGATCTGGAACGGCGGATGCGCGTCGAAGAGGTTCGGGAACGTGTTGCCGGCCAGCGCCTCGACGAGCATCTTGTGGGCGTGGTCGCCGTCGAGGAACCGGGCCCAGAGGTTGATCTTCCAAGCCTTGCTCCAGCCGGTGCCGCCATCGCCGCGGAAGATGAGGGACTGCTGCGCCGCCTTGAAGAGGTCGGGCGTCTGGGGCGTGATCTCCCAGCCCGGATAGACTCCCCACAGGTGCGAGACGTGGCGATGCTCGTTCTTCGGGTCATCCTTGTCTTCGAGCCACTCCTGGAGCTGGCCGTGCTTGCCGATCTGGTTGGGGGCGATCTGCTTTCGCATCTCGGCGAGCTTGGCCGCGAAGTCCTTGTCCATGCCCAGGATTTCGGCGGCGGCGATGGTGTTGGCGAAGAGGTCGCGGATGATCTGGTGGTCCATCGTGGGTCCCATCACCAGGCCCCCCTGCTCGGGCGAGTTCGACGGGCCGCTCACGAGCCACCCGGTCTTCGGGTCCTTCACAAGGAAGTCGGTGAAGAACGCGGCGGCCTCCTTCATGATCGGGTACGCCCGCCGGGCCAGGAACTCCTTGTCGCCGGTGAACTGGTAGTGCTCCCACAGGTGGTGGCAGAGCCACGCCCCGCCGACGACCCAGATGCCGTGGTTCGACGCGTTGATCGGCGCCGTGCCGCGCCACAGGTCCGTGTTATGGTGGAGGACCCACCCGCGGGCGGCGTAGTGGGCCTCGGCGACCTTGCGTCCGGTGACGGCGCAGTCGGCGATAAGGTCGAACAGCGGCTCATGGCACTCCGAGAGGTTCGCGACCTCGGCGGGCCAGTAATTCATCTCGGTATTGATATTCGTCGTCCACTTGCTGTCCCACGGCGGCCGGAGCTGGTCGTTCCAGATGCCCTGGAGGTTCGCCGGCTGGGCGCCCGGGCGGCTGCTCGCGATGAGGAGGTACCGGCCGAACTGGAAGTAGAGCGCGGCCAGTTGCGGGTCGTCCTCCTTGCCGGCGGCCTTGAGGCGCTCGTTGGTCGGGAGGGCCGCCGCGCCAGTCTTGCCCACGTCGAGCGCCACGCGGCGGAACAGCTTCTGATGGTCCGCCACGTGTGCCTTGAGGAGGGCGTCGAAGGTCTTTCCTGCCACGGCCTTCATCGTCGCCTCGCAGCGGGCCGCGGGGTCGGCGCTCGTGTCCTGGTAGTTCTTGAAGTTCGTGGCGGCCGCCAGGAGGAGCGTGGCGGCATCGGCGCCCTCCACCGCGATGCCGTCGGCGCCGACGGCGGCCTTTCCGCCTTCAGTCACGATGCGCAGGCGGGCCTCGAACTTCATCCCGCCGTCCGCGACCGTGCCCACGAGGGCGACCTGGTCGTTTCCGACCGCCCGCATCTCGGCCGACTTGTGCGGCGAGTCCATCCTGGCCGTGAAACTCACGCGGCCCGGCTTGTCGGCCGTGAGGTGAAGCACGATCACCTGGTCGGGGTGGCTGGAGAACGTCCGGCGCTCGTAGGTCACGTCGCCGACGCGGTAGCGGACCGCCGCCACGGCCGTGTCGAGGTCGAGGTCTCGCCGGTAATCGGCCGCCGCGTCATGGCCGGGGAATCGCAGGCGGACGTCGCCGAACGGCTGGTACGCCATCTGGTGCAGCGGCTCGCTCATGAACTCCTTGCCGGCGAGGTTCTCAGCATCGCGCTGCTTGCCCTCCGCGAGGAGTTGGCGGATGGTCGGCAGGAACTTGGCCGCGCCGGGATGCTGGTACTCGTGCGGGCCGCCGGTCCAGAGCGTGTCGTCGTTGAACTGGACGTGCTCCTCCTCGACGCCGCCGAAGATCATCGCGCCGAGGCGCCCGTTGCCGATGGGCAGGGCCTCGGTCCACTTCGCGGCGGGCTCGCGATACCACGCCGCCAGCGGCGAGGCGGGCGGGTCGGCCTTGCCCGTGAGCGGGACGCGCGGGGCCTTCGCAGCGGCGGCGGCCGGCGCCTTCGCGGGTTTCTCGGTCACTTTCTTTCCCTCCGGGGCGGCGCCGCCGGCGGCTGAGGCGCAGACGAGCGACGCGGCTACCAGCGAAACGAGAAGGACTTTCATGGGGACCTCCCGATTTCCATCGACGGTACGCTAGTACTACAACGCCAC
>JAPLML010000119.1 GCA_026387055.1 Planctomycetota bacterium
GCGGCCGATGCGGGCGTCACGTGCGGCGTCAGGCCCGGCCCGAGGAGCCTTTCGCGCACGGTCGCCAGCACCTGGCCGTACAGCAGGTGCGCATCGCGCAGGCGGACCTCGATCTTCGTCGGGTGCACGTTCACGTCCACGCGGTCGGGCGGCACGGTCAGAAACAGCAGCGCCACGGGCTGCCGCGAGCCTTCCAGAAGGCCCCGGTACGCCTCGCGCAGGGCGTGCAGGAGTCCGCGGTCGCGGACGTACCGCCCGTTGATGAAGAGGTACTGGGCGGCGGTGGTCGCGCGGGCGAGGTGCGGCGGGCCGATCAGGCCCCACAGCCGGCCCGCGGGTTCCTCGGACGCCGCCTCGACCAGCGCGTCGGCCAGGTCTGACCCGAAGAAGGCGCCGATGCGGGCGCGGACCGAATCGCTCGGCGGAAGCTCGTACACCGCCCGCCCGTTGTGCGTCACCGTCAGGTGCACGGCGGGGTACGCGAGGGCGACGCGGGCGACCTGCTCGGTGATGTGGCCCATCTCGGTGGCGTCGGTCTTGAGGAACTTGCGGCGGGCGGGAACGTAGCGGAAAAGGTTCCGGACCTCGACGCTCGTGCCGACGGGTCCGCTGGTGGGACGGGGCGGGGCGGCCTGGCCGCCGGAGACCGCCACCTCCGTCGCCTCCAGGGCGTCGGCGGTGCGGGTGACGAGCCGCACGTCGGCCACCGAGGCGATCGAGGCGAGGGCCTCGCCGCGAAAGCCCAGCGTGGTGATCCCCTCCAGGTCCTCGGTCGAGGCGATCTTGCTCGTGGCGTGGCTGGCCAGGGCGAGCGGCGCTTCAGCGGCGGGGATGCCGCCGCCGTCGTCGCTGACGCGGATGAGTTTCTTCCCGGCCTCCTCAAGTTCGAGGGTGACGCGCGCCGCCTGGGCGTCGACGGCGTTCTCGAGAAGCTCCTTGACGACGCTCGCGGGCCGCTCGATCACCTCGCCGGCGGCGATCTGGTTGACGAGTTGTTCCGGAAGGATGTGGATCGCGGCCATCGTCGGCTTTCCTCAAGGCATCGGCCGCATTATAGGCCGCCGCCGCGGCAGGTCGCAAGGTGGAAGGTATCGTCGCTCGCCCTTGATCGGAGAGGGTAGCGTAGTACTACAACGCCAGATAGCGCGGCGGGTCTCCTGACCCGCCGCGCGTGTGCGTTCTCCGGCCCGTGCGGGGCACTTATTGCGCGGTGGGTCAGGAGACCCACCGCGCACGGGCTCAAGTGGCGTTGTAGTAGTAGGGCGCGGCAGGTCGCAAGACTGCAATGTTGCTCCGCGGGGGTCCCGACATATAATGTCGCGGGTGCCGGAGGTTCGAGATGGGTTGGCCGACGCTGCCGAAACCGGAGAAGCCGCCCTGGTACGCCGAGGGTCTGCGCTTCGAGTGCCAGGCGTGCGGGCAATGTTGCGGCGGGGCGCCGGGGTACGTGTGGGTGGATGAGGAGGAGATCGCGGAGATCTCCGCGACTCTCGGCCTGGGGGCAGAGGGCTTCCGGGACCTGTACGTCCGGCGGCTGTGGCGGGGCCTGAGCCTCCGCGAGAAGCCGAACTACGATTGCGTCCTCCTCGATGGGCGCGGCCGATGCATCGCGTACGAGACGCGCCCGCTCCAGTGCCGCACGTGGCCCTTCTGGCCGAGCAACCTTCGCAGCCCCGAGGCGTGGGAAGAGACCGGTCGCCGCTGCCCCGGCCTCGGCACGGGCCCGCTTTACGCCCTGGAGCAGATCGAGGCGCTACGTATGGAGATGTGCGTTTGAAAGAGACTGGAACCGATTCAGCCGTCCGCCGCGGCGGGCGCGCGTCGCCGGCGGGCGCCCCTTGGGGCGATCCGCCGCCGTTCTGGCCGCCTGCGCCGGTCCAACGGGGCGCCCTGTCGGACGTGTACCGCCGCGTCGATGCGGCGCTGGGCGATTCCGCCGGCGCGTGCCGCCGGTGCGGCAAGTGCTGCCGGTTCGAGCCCGGCGGCATCATCCTGTTCGCCAGCGCCCTGGAGCTGGCTCATCTTGTCTCCGACGCCGGCCCACCGCCTGCCGGGTGGCATGGCCGGGCTCCTTTGCGTGGCCATGCACCGGCGGATTCCGCACCACATGGCCACGCAACGGCGCGTGGCCATGCCACCCCACTGTTGGACGGGGCGTGGCGGTGTCCGTACCAGGAAGGCGACCGTTGCACTGCCCGCGAGGGCCGCCTCTTGGGCTGCCGAACGCACTTCTGCGAGGCGGGCGCCCGCGCGGTCGGCGAGCGCATCTACGCCGACGCCCTTCGCGAGATCCAGGAGATCGCCCGGGCCGACCGCCGCCGCTGGTGGTACGGCCCGGCGCGGATGTGCCTGGCCGCCTGGTGCGGGGGAACGCCGTAGGTCCGAGGGCTGATAACTGTCTCCGGGCGAGTACGTGTCTAGCGTACCCCGGCAGGTGTGGCACGGCCGGCTTGTCCGGCCGTGGGGAATGTCGCCGGCGCTCTGCCACGGCCGGACAAGCCGGCCGTGCCACACCTGCTATCGGGACAATGGCACACTCGCCAAACACATACCCGGGCGAGGCAGCCACCTTCCGAAAAACCATCCAGATTCTCTGCGAGTTCTGGATGGGGTCCGGCGTGCCGCTCGTATCAGTCTGGGGCAGCGAGGCGGCGGCGTTAGCGCACATCACCCTGTCACTAAAGGACTTATGATTCCAGTGCGATCCTCCCTTCTCGGCGTTGCGCCAGCCGAGCCCTCTCCCATTTGACGAAATGGGCAAAATGCGTAAGATAGTCAGGTACAGCGGGATACGAGGTCGAACGCCCTTGACCGATCCCGAGCTGGAGGTTTGTGAGGCTGGAGGGAATGCGATGAAACGCTCACCAAAACGTGCACCAGTATTTGAGGTCATTGAGCCGCGTCTCCTGCTCTGCAGCGGGCCTGTGGTTGACGCCGGCATCACGGCGTCGATCCTGACGGCCATCAGCGACGCGGGCGGGATGGTTCGCACGCCTGCCGGACTGTGGGCAACGCGCGAGCTGTTCGACATCCGCCATGCCGTGTCGGACATGTTCCGGGACTACGGCAACACGGTCGCGAGCGCCAGCGCCGTACGGTTGAAGGCGCCCGGCTACGTCACCGTCAATGGCACCATCGGGTATACCGGCGATGTCGACGTGTTCGCCCTGGCGGCGCCCAAGGCGGGCAGCGTGAAACTCACGCTCGAGGCCAATGGATGGGGCAACAGGCTCCTGGGCAGCGTGTCGGTCTACGATGCCGATGGCGACATGCTCGCGAGCGGCGCCCAAGCCAGGAAGGGCGGCACCGTAGCCCTCAGTTTCAAGGTCACGGCCGGGAATGCCTATTACATCAAGGTCAAGGGCCAGAACGAGGCCCTCGGCAGGTACGGCCTGAAGCTGGCTTTTGCTCCGGGTCCCGCCAACCAACCCCCGGCGGCCGCGGATGACGCCTATGCCGTCGATGAAGACAATACGCTGACGGCCTCCGTGGGAGTGCTCGCCAACGACTCCGACCTGGAGGGCGATGAACTGACGGCGGTGCTCGCGAGCGCCCCGCAGCACGGTTCGCTCGCCTTCAATGCCGACGGCACGTTCACCTACGTGCCGACGGCCAACTTCAACGGGACCGACAGTTTCACCTACAAGGCGACCGACGGCCAGGCCGACTCGAACGTCGCCTCCGTGACCCTCACCGTGAACCCCGTCAACGATGCGCCGGTGGCCCAGGACGACGCCTACACGATGGATGAGAACAGCCGCCGGGCGCCCACCACAAGCCTTCTCGCCATCGCCTCGGACGTGGACGGCGATCCCCTGACGGCTGTGCTCGTGACCGGCCCGTCGCACGGCCTGCTGGAACTCAGGCCCGACGGCATGTTCACCTATACGCCGGCGGCCCACTTCACGGGGATCGATACGTTCACATATAAGGCCAACGACGGGCAGGCCGATTCCAACGTCGCCACGATCACGATGACCGTCAACTCGGTGAACGAAGCGCCCGTGGCCCAGGACGACGGCTACACGATGAAGCAAGACAATGTCCTGACGGACTCCGTGGGCGTCCTGGCCAACGACACGGACCCGAACGGCGACTGGCTGACGGCGGTGCTCGTCGGCGGCCCCGCCAACGGGACCCTGACGCTCAACCCGGACGGCACGTTCACCTACACGCCGCAGGCCGGCTGGGTCGGAACCGACACGTTCACCTACAAGGCCAATGACGGACAGGCCGATTCGAACGTTGCCACCGTGTCGATCGAGGTGCGGCCGAACAATTTTGCGCCGGTGGCCACCGACGATTCGTACACCGTCAGGGCAGGCACCAACCTGAACGTTCCGAAACCGGGGATCCTGGCCAACGATACCGATGCCGAAGGCGACAGGCTCTACGCCATGCTGGTGGGGCCCGGCGTACAGCACGGCTATCTGTATCTCGATTCGGTCGGCTCGTTCCTGTACATGCCGAACGGCGGCTTCACGGGGATCGATACGTTCACCTACTGTGCGACCGACATGTACGGCATCTCGAACGTCGCCACGGTGACGATCAACGTGCTTCCGGTCGCGTAAGGGCACGGCATTTACGTATTCAGCGTACCCCGGCAGGTGTGGCACGGCCGGCTTGTCCGGCCGTGGGGAATGTGGCCCGCGCTCTGCCACGGCCGGACAAGCCGGCCGTGCGCGTTGTCGTTGCTGTCTTGCCGCGGCCGTCCCGTTCCCGGTTCCCGGGCCCCTGGTTCCCATAATCTCTCGGGTGGCACGGCCACGCGCCTTTGCGTGGCCGTGCATGGTCACTGGGGGAGCAAGCACGGCCACGCAAAGGCGCGTGACCGTGCCACCCCCGAGGCCTTACCTGTTCCCGCTTTTTATTGTTGACAGGTAATCGCTGACCTCCTACCATGCCCCCTGTCGATAAGACGTGCGACCCTTGGCGTCTTTAGGAGAGACGATCCATGAAGCTTATGTGCCTGGTGTTGGCGGGGCTTGTGGTGATGTCGGTGATGGCGATCGGGTGCGGGCCGACGGCCCACAGTCGGTACCGCGAGATGACGTATCGGCGCGTGAACGACACGGATTGGCTCGGCGCCCAGGACGACGTCGATGCGCTGATCCTGCTGTCGGAGCGTCCAAGCCACCTGTCCCAGTGGTACAATAACTGAGACCCGCATGACGATCTGACCGAGTACGAACCCCCTCCTCGCGAGGGGGTTTTCTTTTGGCGGAGGAGATGAGCCATGGCGTCGCGCCGCAGGTCGCTGAACCGTCGGGAGTTTCTGGCCGTGCTGGGCGGGGGGGTGGCCGCCGCGACCGCAGGGTGCGCCCTCGGAACCGCCAAGCCGGCCGCAGAGGGCGAGCGCCCGAACTTCGTCATCGTCTTCTGCGACGACCTCGGGTACGGCGACCTGAGCTGCTTCGGCAGCACGACGATCCAGACGCCGCGGCTTGACCGCATGGCCGCCGAGGGGATGAAGTTCACGGACTTCTACGTCGCGGGGCCGGTGTGCTCGCCCTCGCGGGCGGCCCTTCTGACGGGCCGGTATCCCAAGCGCGTCGGGATCACCGGCGTCCTCTTCCCGGCCGACAAGACCGGCATCAAGCCCCAGCACAGGACGATCGCGGAGGTCCTCAAGACCGCCGGCTACGCCACCGCCTGCATCGGCAAGTGGCACGTCGGGCACCTGCCGGAGTTCATGCCGACCCGCAAGGGCTTCGACCACTTCTTCGGCATGCCGTACTCGAACGACATGAAGCCCTACCCCCTCATGCGCGGGGACAAGACGATCGAGGAGCCCGCCGACCAGGACACGCTGATCGAGCGGTACACCGAAGACGCCGTCCGGTTCATGACCGCGAACAAGGACCGCCCGTTCTTCCTGTACTTCGCGCACAACATGCCGCACATCCCGCTCCACATCACGGAGCGGTTCAAGGGCAAGTCGAAGGGCGGCCTGTACGGCGACGTCATCGAGGCCATCGACTGGAGCACGGGGGAGGTGCTCGACGCCCTCGTCCGGCTGGGTATCGAGAAGAAGACCTATGTGATCTTCACGTCCGACAACGGGCCGTGGCTCGTGAAGGGCAAGGAGGGCGGGTCGGCGCTCCCGCTTCGCGACGGCAAGGGGACCACCTGGGACGGCGGCATGCGCGAGCCGTGCATCGCGTGGGGGCCGGGGCGGGTGCCGGCGGGGAAGGTGTGCGCCGAGATGGCCCTGACGATGGACTTCCTGCCGACGCTGGCGACACTCGGCGGGGCGACGCTGCCGGGGGGGTACACGCTCGACGGCAAAGACATCTCGCCGCTCATGCTCGGGGCCGAAGGGGCCAAGACGCCGCACGAGGCGTTTTTCTTCTATAACGGCTCGCGGCTGGAGGCGGTGCGATCCGGCCCGTGGAAGTTGATCCTCTTCGCCGCTCCTCCCAAGGACGCCGAGGGCGACGACGCCAAGCCGCGCCCCCCGCAGCTCTACCACCTCGTCGAGGACATCGGCGAGAAGAAGAACGTGGCCGCTGAGAACCCCGACGTCGTGGCCCGCCTGAGGGCGCTGGCTGAGAAAGGCGTGAAGGACATCGGCGGCACCCTCGGCCGCTCGTATGCCGTCAAGAAGAAGCCTGCCGCGCCCGCCAAAGCCGAAGCGCCCAAGGCCGACGCCCCGAAGGCCGAGATGCCGAAGGCCGATGCACCGAAATCGGAACAGGCAAAGCCCGACGCGGCGAAGTAGCCCCATCCGTCCGACGGGCACGGCTCGCCTGGTCGAGTCTTCGACATGGCGTGCCCGCGGGTGCTGTGACTCGTGTTTTCAGCCCCAACGGGGCGCCTTCCTTAGCCCGGGGCGGAAGCCCTGGGAAAGCGGAATCGGGTTCTCGCGGTGACTCGTATTCTCAGCCCCAACGGGGCGCCTTCCTTAGCCCAGGGCGGAAGCCCTGGGAAAGCTTCTTACCGAGAAGGCGCCGTAACCTTCCTGCCACCCGAAGCCAGTTGATCCCGGGAACTTCTCGTGAACCCAGTTTGAGGAGACGGCCTTGACGTCCCGGAAAAGGTCGGACAGGGCGAGCTTGGGATGAAAGATCATCAACAGGTGGACATGGTTGCTGGTTCCGTTCATCGCGAGGAGCTTGCCGTCGCGGTCGCGGACGATCCCGCCCACCACCTTGACCAACTCGGGCATCATCTCGGACTTCAGGAGCGCGGCGCGATGCTTGGTCGAAAACACGCCGTGGCACATGAGGGTGGTGTAGGTATGGCTCATGGCTCCTCCGAGGCTCAAGGCGCCCCTGGCGGGGCTTGTTCGTGACGCGCGTTGCCGGTTCCCAGGGCTGCCGCCCTGGGCTAAGGAAGGCGCCCCTGGCGGGGCTTGTTCGTGATGCACCTTCCCGGTTCCCAGGGCTGCCGCCCTGGGCTAAGGAAGGCGCCCCTCCGGGGCGAAGCAGCGGTGCAACCGCGCCCTGCGGACTAAGCGAAGAAGTCCTATCCGATCTTCTTCAGAATCTTCATCGCCTGGGCGGCGGCGGCATCGGTGTCGAGAGCGATGTAGACCACGCAGCGCTTGCCGATGGCGGCGGCGGAAAGGCCGCGCAGGTTGATCCCCGCGGCGGCCAGGGCGTCCGTGATCCTGGCGCCGAGGCCCGGCTTGTCGGCCCCTTCCGCCCGCACGGAGTGCATGCTCTCGGCCTTGCCGAACCCGGCGGCCGCGGCGGCCTTGACGGCCTTGGCGCCCTTCACGGGCGCAACGAAGACGACGCCGGTGCCGGGCTTGTTGGGTACCCGGCGTGCGACCACAAACTCGAGGTTCGCGCCGGCCTTGGCCAGCGTCTCCAACTTCCCGGCCAAGCCCCCGGGCCGGTCCTCAATGGTGGCAGCCCACACGTCCACGCGAGTGACTTTCAGCGCCATGACTTGCCCTCCTTCAGAGTGGCCCTTGCCCCAGGAATGTCGCCTGGTGTTCACAGGATACCATCGGGAGAGCCGCAGCGGTACGAATTTCGCGGGTGCTGAACTTGGGGGGTGAGGGGTGGCACGGTCACGCGCTGTTGCGTGGCCGTGCTTGCTTCCCAACGTGACCAGGCACGGCCACGCAACAGCGCGTGGCCGTGCCACCCGGCAATCGGGCATGGTGCTGAACACGTACGGGTCGGGAAACCCGCCGCGCCATGAGCAGCGCTATCGCGGCGCCACGCCTACACCCGCGAGCAGATGTCCGGGCGGTTGCAGGAGAGCTCGGACGGCTCGGCTTCCTTGCCGGGCTCCGACGCGCGAACGAGGACCTGCTTCGAGCGGCTGCGGTCGCGGAAGACCGTGATGCCCTTGCACCCCATCTCGTAGGCCAGGCGGTAGACCTGGTCGACGTCCTCCGGCGTGGCCTCGTGAGGCAGGTTCACGGTCTTCGAGACGGCGTTGTCAACGTGCTTCTGGAACGCGGCCTGGACCTCGACGTGCCACTTGGGGTCGATCTGGTGGGCGGTGACAAAGAGGCCGGCCACGTCTTTCGGCACGGCCTTGACCTTGGCGAGCGACGGGGCCGACGCCACGCGCTCAATCAGCGCCCGCGACCAGAAGCCGCGGCGCTTCGCGATCTCCTCGAAGACCGGGTGGATCTCGAACAGCCGCGCGCCGTCCAGGACGTGCCGCTCCATCGCCAGCGCGAAGATCGGCTCGATGCCCGACGAACACCCCGCCAGGATCGACAGGGTGCCCGTGGGGGCCACGGTCGTGCGGCAGGCATTGCGGTAGGCGGGCGACTCAGGACGGTCGTAGATGCTTCCATGAAGGTTCGGGAACGGCCCGCGGTCCTGGGCCAGGGCGGCGCTGGCCCGGTCGGCCTCGGCCCGGATGAAGGCCATGACCTCGGTGGCGGTCTCCAGCGCGGCGGGCGAATCGTACCGCACGCCCATCCTCAACAGGAGGTCGGCGAACCCCATGAGGCCCAGCCCGATCTTGCGGTTCCCCAGCACCATCTCGGTGATCTGGGGCAGGGGGTAGTGGCTCATCTGGATGCAGTCATCGAGGAACCGCACCGCCAGGCGGACGATCTGGCCCAGGTAGTCCCAGTCGATCGCGCCGTTGCGGACAACCTTATTGAGATTGATGGATCCGAGGTTGCACGCCTCGTACGGCAGGAGGGGCTGCTCGCCGCAGGGGTTCGTGCACTCGATCTGGCCGAGCCGCGGGGTCGGGTTGTCGGCGTTGATGCGGTCCAGGAAGATCGCGCCGGGGTCGCCGCCGGCGTGGGCCTGCCTGACCATCGTCTCCCAGATCTGCCGCGCGGGCACGCGCTGCATCAGGCGCCCGCCGTGCGGGTTGAGGAGGTCGAAGGGCTTGCCCTCGAACACGGCCTGCATGAACGCGCCGGTGCAGGCGATGGAGATGTTGAAGTTCTCCAGCTCGCCTTCCTGGGCCTTGGCGCGGGCGAAGAGCTCCACGTCGGGGTGATCGCACCGCAGGATGCCCATGTTGGCGCCGCGGCGAAAGCCGCCCTGGTTGATCGCCCCCGTGGCGTAGTTGAAGACCTTCATGAAGCTGATCGGCCCGGAGGCCTTGCCGCGGCTCGACTCCACCAGGTCGCCGGAGGGCCGGATGCGGCTGAACGAGAACCCGGTCCCGCCGCCGGACTTGTGGATGATGGCGGCGTACTTGATGGCGTCGAAGATCTTCTCGATGTCGTCGGGCACCGGCAGGACGAAGCAGGCGGCAAGCTGCTGGAGCCGCCGGCCGGCGTTCATGAGGGTTGGCGAGTTCGGGAGGAACTCCAGCCGGGCCATCATGCCGTAGAATTCCTCCTCGGCGATGTGGGCCTCGCGGGTGCTGCCCCAGGTCATCTCGGCCTGGGCGATGTTGGCGGCCACGCGGCGGAACATGTCCTCCGGGGCCTCGATCGGCTCGCCGTGATCGTCCTTCTTCAGATACCGCTTCGTAAGGACGAGGCGGGCGTTTTCCGTCAGGTCAATCTTGCTCGGCACTTCGGCGTCGACGATTGGGAACTTCATGTTGACCCCCAACTTATCGCCCTCATCACGCGCGCATTATACGACGGATGGTGGGCGGCGTCTAGTGTTTTGTAAGTCCAGCACTGAACGGTACTTACACCAGATCGTTCGGGCCAGCGTCGGGTGGCGGTTCGCCACTGGGGCCCTCGGCAACGGGCGGCTCCTCACTCGCGGCGGCGGGGGCCGGAGGCGCCTCGGCGGCGCCCTCCGCAGGCGGCGCGGCGGCTTCCCCCTCGGCCGCTTCTTTGCGGCCGAGGAGCTCGTCCTGCGAGTACATGGGGTGAAAAGGCTCGACCTCCGGAACCTGGATGGAGTCGAGGATCTCGTCGAACTCGGTCTTCTCGATGTTCGGGTCCTCGAGCATCTCGCGGAGGCTGTCGACCTGGTGGGCCGACGGGCGGCGCGGGTGCCGGCGATGCAGCGCGTCGCTCGACTGCCGCGCCCCCTTGGGCGTGATCGGTTTCGGCGGCGGCTCGGCGGAGGCGTCGCGCAGGAACACGCGGAAGTCCTTGAAGTCGGCGTCCTGCTCGACGCCGATCCTCCGCTGGCGGATCAGCTCCAGCACGGCCAGGAACATCGTGAGGCCGTAGCTTAAGTTCCGGGCCTTGGCGAAAAGCTGCGTGAAGAGGACCGACCGCTGCGCTTCGAGCGTGGCCAGGAGGTCTTTGCCGGCCTCTTCAATCGGCGTATCGTCATAGATCACCTCACCTGGCTTCGAGTAACCGAGCGTGCGGATGACCTGCGTGAACGCGCCGATGAGGTCCCAGACCTCGATGCCCTTGAACATCTCGGCGGGCGGGCCGGGGTCCTCGCCGGGGCCGATCGCCTGGAGGAGTCGCTCGTCGACCTGCCGCGGGAACCGGCGGGCCATCTCGCGGCCGCGGTCGCCCAAGAGGGCGGCCGCCTCCTTGAACCGGCGGTACTCGATGAGCTGGCGGATGAGCGTCTCGCGCGGGTCTTCGAGGTCCTCCTCTTCGCCCTCCTCGATCTCGGGCGGGCGCGGCAGCAGGGCCCGGCTCTTCAGTTCCAGCAGCGTGGCGGCCATGACCACGAAATCGCCCGCCAGCTCGATGTCGAGGCCCTTCAGCAGGTCCAGGTACGCCAGGTACTGGTCGGCGATCCGCGCGAGGGGGATGTCGCGGATGTCCACCTCCTCGCGGCGGATGAGGTACAGCAGGAGGTCCATTGGACCGTTGTAGATGTCGAGATCGACCTTGTAAGCCATGGCGGCAGCGGCCTTCCGTTGAAGCGCCAATGTCTAAGGCCTAATGCCTAATGACTAATGTCTAATCAAACGGCAATGACGAATGACCAAACGGCCGGGGACGTTTGCGCCAGGCATTGGGCCTTAGGCATTGTCGTTTGATTAGTCATTAGTAATTAGACATTATTCGCAAGGCATTAGTCATTGAACATCTGTCCCAGCCCCGTGAGGCCCTTGACTTCCTCGAGCGTGGCCCGCGCCACCGCCTGGGCCTTCCCGGCCCCGTCGGCCAGGATCTCCTTCAGGCGCTCCGGATGCGCCTCGAGTTCCGCGCGCTTGTCGCGCGGCTCGGCCAGGAAGGCGATCAGGATCTCGGCGAGGTACTTCTTGCAGTCCGTGCAGCCCCACTTGGCATGGCGGCACTTGTCGGTCACGGTCTCCTGGTCCGCCGGGCAGAAGATCTTGAAGTACTGGCAGACGTTGCAGTCCTCGGGATGGCCGGGATCGCCCCGCCTGATGCGCAGCGGGTCGGTGATCATCGACATGACCTTCTTGCGGATCGTGTCGGGATCGTCGGCCACGTCGATCTGGTTGCCGTAGCTCTTCGACATCTTGCGCCGGTCGGTGCCCAGGAGGCGCGGGCTGGCCGTGAGCTTCGCCTGAGGCTCCACGAGGACCTCGCGGCCCACGAGCGCGTTGAACCGCCGCACCACCTCGCGCGTCAGCTCCAGGTGTGGCAACTGGTCCTCGCCCACCGGCACGAGGTTCGCCTTGTAGATCACGATGTCCGAGGCCTGGAGCACCGGGTACCCCAGGAACGCGTAGTTGCGGATGTCCTTCGCGGTGAGCTGCTGAAGCTGCTCCTTGTACGTCGGGTTCCGCTCGAGCCACGAGATGGGCGTGTAACAGGAGAGGATGAGGTGGAGCTCGGCGTGCTCCGGCACGTCGCTCTGGCGGAAGATGACGCTGCGCTCGGGGTCGAGGCCGCACGAGATGAAGTCGATGAGCACCTCGCGGGCGCTCGGGGCGATGCCGGCGGGCTTCTCGTAGTCGCTCATCAGGGCGTGGTAATCGGCGATCATGAAGAAGCAGTCGTACGTGTCCTGGAGCATCCGCCAGTTCCACAGGGCCCCCACCAGGTTGCCCAGGTGGAGCCGCCCCGTGGGGCGCATGCCGCTCAGGATCCGCTGACGAGGTTGGGTGGGTTCGCCCATGGTGTCCATCCCCTCCTAAAGTTTCATCCCTGAAAAGGCCCCCACCAGGGCCTGGATCGGGTAGCCCATGATGCTCACCCCGTAGGTTCGCGCCACAACCTGATTCACCAGGATGAAAGCGAGCAGGGCAAAGGGGCCGAACCTGCGGTAGTTCACGAACGTGATGGCCGCGTTCAGCGGCAGAAGGTTCTTCAGGATATGCGAGCCGTCGAGCGGGAACAGGGGGAGCAGGTTGAAAATCGCCAGACCGAAATTGATGAAGCTCATCATGAAAAGCACTTGGACCACGATCGGGCCCGCTTCGCCCATCTCCCACAGGTCGGCGCCGAAGAACCTCATGGCCAGGGCGCAGGCGGCGCCCACCACGAGATTGGCCATCACGCCGGCCCCGCTCACCAGGATATCGTCTCGCCGCGGGTGCCCGTAGTTGGACGGATTGACCGGGACGGGTTTCGCCCATCCGATTGGGGCGATGATCAGGCACACCGTGCCCAGGAGGTCGAGGTGCACGAGCGGATTGAGGGACACGCGGCCCTGGCGATAGGCCGTGTCGTCGCCGCACTTCAGGGCCGTCCACGCGTGCATGAACTCGTGGATCGTGAGGCTGAAAAGGACGACCGGGAGGCGCAGCACAAGCTCCTGAATATCAAGACCCACGCCGCTTCTCCCGCGGAAAAGGCGCCGACCATCATGTTGCGGCCCGATGCCGCAATCGACACACTCTACCGGCCTGCGGGCGCCAATTCAAGGGCCTGCGCCAAACAGGGCGTGCCGAGATCCTGCGGCGAGGGTGGCATGCCCGGCGAACGGCGCGCTTTACGTGTTTAGCGTACCCCGGCAGGTGTGGCACGGCCGGCTTGTCCGGCCGTGGGGAACGTGGGTGGCGCTCTGCCACGGCCGGACAAGCCGGCCGTGCCAGTCGCCGCGGCGACCCATCGGGACAATGGCACACTCGCTGAACACATACGGTGCGCTGGGCATGCCACCCATCTTGCATGGCGGTCCCCGCGCGGCTATACTTCGGCATCATGGCCGCACGGGCGCTTAGCTCAGTTGGCTAGAGCGC
>JAPLML010000170.1 GCA_026387055.1 Planctomycetota bacterium
CCGGCACGTGTATCGTACGTTACGACCCGGCCGCCCAGGTCACGGACCGCCTTGACGGCCTGCTCTTCCGCGAGGCGCTCTCTTGCCCACCTATCAGTAACGCAAAACTCCCGAAAGGTAACGCATCATTTCACGCTGAACCATGCTTTCTGGTCCGCCTGTCTCACCTCGAACGGCCCCAAGTCGCCTTCCACCCCGACGCGGCACCTAACTCTTCTGGTCGCTCTGCCGCTGTCGAGCGCCGCGGAACATGAACCAGAGCGGCGGGAGCGTAATGCCCAACGTCGACAGCCACCACATCCCGGAGAAACCTCCGACGACTGCAAGCGCACATCCCACCACTGTAACCATGATGCAAGACCCGATGTCGGAGCGCGACAGAGGCGGCGGCGGTGGCAAGCCGCGGAGTCGGCCTACCACACTGGGCAAGAAGGTTGCGAGCACCAGGGCGAGAGCGACTCCGCCCAGCAGAATCCACTCCCAAAGCGAAAGCCTCATCTGGCTGCGAAGCCCCAGCACCAGGTATAGCAGTGCAATCCCTAACAGAACTGCCACGCCAAGCAGGATGTGGATAACGGTGTTTTGTTTCATGTGCGTATGTCCTTGTTTTGGTTGCTATTTGTTTTCAGGGAAAGCGTAGAAACGCCCTGCCCTGTCCATCGGGCGGCCATCGCCTTTCCTGGCGCTCCCGGCGTATCTCCCGCCGGCCCGGCCGATGTTCGTCCAAACACTATCGACCGGTTGCGGCCGGATCGCCCAGCCGGGAATTCAGCTCCTCCAGCGAGAGGCCCTCGGCTCGGACAACATGCTCCGGATCGGTCAGCACCAGCCACGGCAGGCCACGCACGCCCCACCTGAACAGGGCGGTCTCGGCAGTGTTCTTATCCGCCGCCGGCGGCACGGCACCCGTCGGTCCCGTGAATTTCTCCTTGCTCAGCCATTCGGCGATGGGCTTCTCGTCCCCAGCGCGGGCGTGGACCAGCACGCGGACGGCCCCTTTCCTGGCCAAGTCCCGGGCTTGCGCGACCAGTTGCTGGACCATGTGCCTGGACGGGCGCTGCTCGGAGTCCCAGAAGCAGACCAGCAGTCGCTTGCCGCGCGTCTCCTCAGCGTTGAGGACCACTTTGAACTCGGCCAGATTGGGCAGCGGCCGGCCCACCAGCGAGGGCGGCACGGAAGGCCCCCTGTTCCCCGTCTGGAGGGGCGTGAGGACAAGACGGATATTCCGGTCTCCTGCCTGGATCTCCTTCGAGGCGTGGAGATTGCGGTCCTGGACAAAGGCCCCAATCTGCATCCTGCCGGGGCAGATCCTGTCGATGGAGAAACGGCCCTCGGCATCGGTCTGCCCGGTGCGGGGCGTCTGCTTCTCGCCCTGAACCGACACCGGACAGCCGGCGACCGGTTTGCCGTCGACGTCGATCACCACACCCGCAACCGACTGGTCCGCCACCGGGAGGACCATCGCCTCGACCGCCTTGGTCTTGCCGCCGGCGTCCAGCAGGTCCACCTGTTTCTGGTCGCATCCATAGCCGTCCTTCTCGGCGCGGAGGGTGTAACGTTCCCACGGCGGCATGCCTCGGATCTCATAACGCCCCTGGCCGTCCGTGGTGAAGGGGTCGCGGTCGCCGATGCTCGTGCCGTAACGGCCCGCCTGGAGGCACACCCAGAGGGTGGCCCCGGCGACAGGTTTGCCCTGCGGGTCCGTGACGCGACCCGCGAGCGCGGCCGCAGGGGCCAGTTTGACGTCGAGAGGTCCGCGGATCCCGCCGACCACCACGGCCGCCGCAAGATTGCGCTCGCGCTGCCGCACGGTGAGCACGCGGACCACGTCGGCGCCGGTCAGGGCGGACACCGTGGGCAGCGTCGCCTTCCCCGCGGCATTCGTGACATTTTCGCCGGGCAGAGGCGCGGGCAGCAGCGTGCACACGGCGCCGGCGACGGCCTTGCCGCCCGGGTCGCGGACGACGACCACCAGTTCCGGCGGCGACTCCGGTGCTGCCGCGAGAGCCCGTTCGGAAACCCGTCCGCCGCAGATCGCCGCGGCCAGTGCCACGACGCACCATCGGAGAGCGGTACTTCTATGCATTTCCATTCCTTCCACGGCTGTCCGCCGGCGAATCACTTCACCTCGAACCAGACCTTGGAGGCGGCCTGCCCCTGCGGGCCGCTGGCCGTCAGGGCCACGGCGTCCGTGTATTTCAACGGGAATTCGCCTTGTGCCCGGGCGGACAAGGCGGCGCCGGCCACCAGCGCCGCAGCGACCACGGCCAGGAGCGCGTGTCTCATCGCCGTCTCCTCTCTCAGGCGCAGCGCTGCCTCGGCGTCGCCTGGACGGGCTTCTGCGCGTTGAAGCACTCTCACGGCTTCGGCTCGCCCATGACCGCGCGGCAAACGTAGGCGATGGCATTCGAGTCGGCGTCCTTGACCGTGGCGTCCACGCTGAAGAAGACGAACGGACGGCCCAGCTCAACGGGCCCCGTGTAGCCCATGCTGCAGTTGCCGATGGTGGTCGCCTTGACGCCCTTGCTCATCTCGGGGCCGCTTTCCAGGATGGCCGAGATCTCAACGGCCAGTTTGAGATCCAGGACCTTGCGGCCGGCCTCCGCCGGGCGGCCTGCAAACTTGAAGATGGCCCCGACCGACTGGTACGAGATGGAGTTGGTGGTTGCCCCGGCCTCGGTGGTGTGCGAACTGGTGATCGTGGGCACCCGGGCACCGACGTTGATCATGTCCTTGGCGGGGTTGACGGACTGGTCCACCTGGTACACGGCCCGGGTCCGACCGATCGCCGCGAGGACCTTTTCGAGGTCGGCCGCCGTCGGCCCCTTGGCGGCCAGGGCCTGCGCATCCAGTTGACCGACCATCGCGGGCGGAAGGTGAACCTCGTAAATCGCGGCCTGGAACCGCTCGGGGGCCACGCCATCCGCGGGGCCGGCCTTGGCGGCAGCGCCGCCGGGCGCCTTCGTTTCGGCTTGGCCGCACCCCATGCAGACGGCGGCCAGCAGAGAGACGCTCGCGAGGAACAGGTGAGCGAACGACCGGGCCTTGTGCGACATGGCAGACCTCCTGGGGTTAGGGATGCAACGTCCTCTTGTCCGGCACGTGTATCGTACGTTACGACCCGGCCGCCCAGGTCACGGACTACCTTGACGGCCTTCGCTTCCGCGAGGCGCTCTCTTGCCCACGTATCAGTAACGCAAAACTCCCGAAACGTAACGCCTCATCTCACGCTGAACCACGCTTCCTGGTCCGCCTGGCTCACCTCGAACGGTCCCCAGTTGCCTTCCACTTCCACGCGGTACTTGCCCTTGAAGCCATCGGGTACTCGCCACGAGTACCAGCACGAGCCGCCTCAGCCATACTCGAAGTTGCCCTGGGCCAGGACCTTGCCGGACCCATCGACGATCTTGAGCTTCGGCGCCGGCAACCGTTGGCCGTTCTTCATGGGGCCGGGCGAGTACTCCTGGCCGTCGCGGCTCAGCAGGACGAAGTCCAGGCGAACGGCCCCGTCCCTCGGGGGTCCAGCCTTCACGTTCACGACCATCGGGGGCCCGCCCTGGGCAGTGAGCGTGTCGCCGGGGCGGATCTCGAACTTGCCGAATTTGCCGTCACTCGCCCCGCAGCGCAACGTCCACGTGGCGCCCGCGGCATCGGTCCGCGCCAGGAGGCATTCGATCAACCTGTACCCGCCCGCGGGCAGCCGCCACTTGCCGCCGGACCCGGCCAGGTTGTGGAACCCGC
>JAPLML010000747.1 GCA_026387055.1 Planctomycetota bacterium
CCCGCGACGACGGCGCGGCCGTGGCCGTCATCCGCATCCTCACGCCCAAGCCGGGGCAGACGCTCGAGGCCCTCGCGGCCGAGCAGGCCCAGGCCGCCGCCGAGAACCTCGGCGTGGCGAAGCCCGAGCCGAAGGCCACGACGCTCGCCGGCCAAAAAGCGATGGAGATCGCGTACGCGGGCCAGGGAATCCTGGGCGGCGGGCCGGCGCGGTGCACCGCCGTTTACGTGCCGCTCAACACGCGGGTCCTGGGCCTCTTCCTGGTGGTCAAGGCCGACGCGGACGAGTCCGCCGTGAAGGACGTTCAGCAACTCCGCGAGAGCCTGAGGCTATCGCGCCCTGCCGCGTCCAATGAAGCGCCGGAGAAGAAGTAAAGCTGGGGGAGGCTCATGGCTCGAGGTCCGACAAGCCTTCGCACGGCGGGTCAGGAGATCGTACGTGTTTGGGCTGATACCAACTTGCCGGGTGGCACGGCCACGCGCCGTTGCGTGGCCGTGCACAGTCACGCGGGGGAGCAAGCACGGTCACGCAACGGCGCGTGACCGTGCCACCCACGCTGGACACGCGCGGTGTGTGCCACGGCCGGCTTGTCCGGCCGTGCGACTGCACGCCGGGCTTCCCCACGGCCGGACAAGCCGGCCGTGGCACACAGTTGTCTGCCTCGCCATCCTCATCAACCTGACCGCGGCGGCCGCGGCGGCGACCGCTCCGGCGCCGGCGGAGGAAACCAGGAGCGCCGAGGGCATGACGTTCCTGGTCCTCCCGATCACGAGCGACGAGGAAGGCCTGGGCGAGAAGGTCGGCGAGATGCTCCGCTTCAAGGCGAAACGCCTGGGGGCGGTCGTCTTCGACCCGGCGAGCGTCGCGGAGAACCTCGGCAGCGTCAAGGTCTCGGCCGACATGCCGCCCGCGAAGCTCGCGGAACTGGCCCGCGAGAAGTTCAAGGCCGACCTCGCCATTACCGGCCACGTCAAGGGCAAGGGGCCGTACGAGGTCCGCCTGGTGGCCGTCCACGCCGCCGACCCGAAGGACCCGGGGACGTTCGACAAGACGTACGCGTGCTCGCACCACCAGGTCGTCCCGCTGGAGATGGCGAAGGCGGTGTACGATATGCTCGGCCTGCCCCAGCCGGACGATCCGCTGCGGATGCTCCACGGCGATGCCGCAGTCCAGCGTCGCTGGCGCGACGGGCCGAACCTCGTCAGGAATCCCGGCTTCGAGCTCGCCGACCCCACGGGCAAGAACCCCGCCGACTGGCAGGCCGTCGAGGAACAGATGGCGTGGGTCCCCAACCCGGACGGCGCAGGCAAGGTCATCAAGTTCGACATGAACCAGGCCACCGCCGAGACGTACGGCCTCGACTTCTACAGCGACTGGATTGCCATCGAGCCCGGCGCAACGTATCGCTTTTCGTGCCGCTATAAGTCGCTCGGCCCCACGCCCAAGATCTTCCTGAAGGGGTACTTTCTGTGGCCGGGGGGCGACGGGTACGCGCCGCAGTGGCGCGAGAGCTATCGGCAGCAGGTCCATCCGGGCGGTCCGCAGGGCCAGTGGAACTCGGTGACGGCCGACTTCGTGCCCGACGCGTTCAAGGCGGCCCAGAAACCGCTGCGCCTCAAGGTGGACCTCTACGCGTACTACCCGGCGGGCGTGATCTTCTGGGACGACATCGTTCTGAAGAAGGTCCGCGACGCGCCGCCGAAGGCGGACGGCAAGGCGGAGCCGGCCGACAAGAAGGCGCGGTGAATCACCCTCACGGGGTGGCACGGTCACGCGCTTCTGCGTGACCGTGCAGCGAGTCCCTCCGACCGGACAGCACGGCCACGCAGCGGCGCGTGGCCGTGCCACCCGAGTTGTCGGATGGCAACAGAGGAGTGGTTGTGAAGGTCGCGCGGCTCCATCGGTGGGACCTCGATTACCGGGAGGCCGTGGCCCTCCAAGAGCGGCTGGCGAAAGAGGTGGTTGAGGGTCCGCCGCTGGCGTACGCCCGGATCGTGGCGGCGGCCGACGTCTCCGGCGGGCGCAAGGGCGAGTGGATCGCCGCGGCGGTCGTCGTGATGGACATCGAGACGCTGGAAGTGCTGGAGGTCCGTCGCGTCGCGCGGCGGGCCACGTGGCCGTACGTGCCGGGATGCCTGAGCTTCCGCGAGGCCCCCGCCGTGCTGGCGGCTTTCCGGCAAGTTCGCAGGACGCCCGACGTTCTGCTTTGTGACGGCCAGGGGCGGGCGCATCCGCGACGGTTCGGCCTGGCGTCGCACGTGGGCCTGGCGCTCGGCGTGCCCACGATCGGCTGCGCCAAGAGCCTCCTGGTGGGCGAACCGGCAGGACCGCTGGGCACCCAGCGCGGCAGCCGGACGCCCCTGATGGACGCCGGCGAGAAGATCGGCGCCGTGCTGCGCACCCGCACGGGCGTTAAACCCGTCTACGTTTCCGTGGGTCATCGGATCGACCTGGCGAGCGCCGAGCGGTGGGTCTTGGCGGCCGCGGTGCGCTACCGACTGCCGGAACCGTCGCGGCTGGCCCACCAGGAAGTCACGGCATACAAGAGGGAGTGGGCAGGGCGTGGCCAAACGTGAACTCAAAGACCGCTGGGGGAAACCCCTGAAGGTCAAGGCGGTCTTCTTCGACATCGGCGGGACGCTGGTCTGCGGCAGCCTTAAGCACTTGGACCTCCTGCATCAGGCCCTGGTGGTCATCGGGTACAAGGTGGCCCGCGACCGGGTGCTGGAGGCCAACGACCTGGCCCGGCGGGCGGTGGCGCGGCGCCGTCGCCGGATCGCCGTGCGGATGGATGCCAACGACGCCAGCCGCATGTGGCTGGATCACCTGGCCACGGGCCTCGGCCTCGACATCGATGGGGCGGACCTGGAGCGCGAGCTGGCCCTGGCCATCCGCCAGATTGAGGCCCGCAGCCAGGAGCAGGTGGACCCGGAGGCGCCGCCGCTGCTGGAACGCCTGCGGGCGCGGCAGCTCCGCCTTGGCGTCATCAGCAACTGGGCGGCCGACCTGCCGGACTACCTCGCCGAGAGGGGCCTCGCGAAGTACTTCGACGCGATCATCGCCAGCGAAGCCGTCGGCTCCTCGAAACCGCACCGCCAGATCTTCCTGCACGGCCTGACGGTGGTGGGCTGCTCGCCGGATGAGGCCGTCCACGTGGGCGACGATTACTGGGCCGACGTCGTCGGCGCCCGGGGCATCGGCATGCACCCGGTCCTTCTGGACCGCGACGGAGAGGCCGTGCACTCCGACGACTGCCTGACCATCGCCCGCCTGGGCGAACTTGAGTATCTGCTGTAGTGCTACAACGCCACTTGAGCTTGTGCGCGGCGGCTCTCCCCCGCGCGAAGCGGCGCTGTAGTACTCGCCCGCTACCCCTTTTCCTTTGACAGAAGGCCCGACAACCGGGTAGATTGTGCGGCAAGGATGGGCTCATACCTTGAGCCGCATCTCGCAGACCCTTTCAAAGGAGCGGTATCATGGAGGCGTTTGACAAGCTGAAGGTATTGGTGGCGGCGGCGGAAGAAGAAGTGATCAAGGTCGACAAGGGCAACAAGGCCGCCGGCACCCGCGTCCGCAAGGCCATGCAGGAGATCAAGGCGGCCGCGCAGGAAGTCCGCGTCAAGGTTCTCGAAGCGAAAGCCCAGCAGGCCCAGCCGTAGGCCTGCTCAAAAAGCATGCCACACCGGGACGCGCCGCCGCCGGCCGCGGCCAGACGATGAGCGCCGGGTGGCACGGTCACGCGCCGTT
>JAPLML010000079.1 GCA_026387055.1 Planctomycetota bacterium
AGCAAGATCCCGGATAGGCTTTGTCCAACCATCCGTAAAGACGATGGTGCCGTTCTTTCGCCGCTGTTCTCGCGAGAGCGGCGTACGTTCGCGGTCCTCCAGATGATAAGTGACGGCCCACAGGACCGCGGCACCTGCATCGGCACGCAGGTTCGCCAGGAGCACGGCCACGATAAACCGGTCATTCTCCTCGAGCGCCAAGCGTGCTCGCGCCACCGATAGTTCGTCCTGGTCCAACTCCTCAGGATAGACCGTGCCTAGAAGCAATAGAATGATCCAGGGCTCGCCCTCACGATCAGCCGCTAGCGCCTTGGCAAGCTGCAGTCGCGTCTCCATATTGCCAATGCGCCGGTCGCGCACTTGGAGGAACAGCCGTGTGGCTGATTCGGTGCTTACCCGAGTACCCCCCTGGTGGGCGTGACCAGCCTCACCTGGGTCGGCCCCTTGATGATCACAACCCAACGACAGCAACACCGCGATGACCATCGAGCTCAGGCAGGTTCGGCATGCCTGGATAGGGCTCGCTCGCGCAACCACGAGCGAACACTCTCGCTGGCCTCCGCCTATCACGATTCCACGGTAAATGTCCACTTCAGCACCTCGCTCCTTAGTTCCGGGGAAACAGTATCCATCTCCGTTTGCGTTTGCGGCCGGCCGGCGGACCGGGCTTGCGTCGGTGGAGGGGGCGGCCAAGGCTTTTCTCCAGGCCCGCCACGAACCCTCCAATCGCCCAGCGGACGCCCCGTCCGTAGTGACTCCGAAACGCCGGAACCCTCCCTCTTGCCAGTCGCGCCATGACCCCAACGTAGCCCGCCTGACCTCGGCCGTCAAGGGCTGCGCATAGCGTCCCCGAAACTCCGGTGGTCTGCCATGCCCGACGCTATTCCGGCTACTTTCCCTCGTTCGGGGGGACGCCTATGATCTCGCCCTTGGCGTCGAGCTGCAATTTTCCGAAGTGACTTCTTATCCAATCAATGTCAACCTTGCGTTCGGCGAAGCACCCAAGGTGTGCACGGAACTCCGTACGCTCCGGACACGAGACATCGTCTCCAAGACCGTTCTCATCGATGCCGTCTGGCCCTGCGCTATAAAGGTCGAACATGGCTTCCCTACGGGCAGAAGGGAACCTGTACACCAGCGCATTTCCCCACCGGTCCACGAAAACCCCTCTGGCGGGATCCTTCCATTCGTCAGGTAGGTTTCTCCATATAATCGCATTCTCACTCATCCACCGGTATAATGAGCGGATGTCCCCCGAAGGAAAGGCCAGGGGGCTTGCGTCATCGTGCGCGCCCTTGAGAACCGCCATCGGGATTATGACGGACAGTTCCATCTGTGTCTCAAGAGTCTGATGGTGTCCGTTGCGTCCGCACATCGAGAAAAAACAAGAGATGACCCCCAGAATCGAGACCAGCAGGACCAATCCAATAATCCACCGAATCCGGCCCACTGATCGCCTCTCCTCTTGCCGGGCAGCCTCTAGCCCCCCCTTCCGCGTTACCTGAAGATCCCCGGCAGACCATCCGCGCACTTGGAGGAGTTCCGGGAACGCAATATTTATCTCCGTTTGCGTTTGCGGCCGGCGGGCGGACCGGGCTTGCGTCGGCGGAGGGGGCGGCCAAGGCTTTTCTCCAGGCCCGCCACGAACCCTCCAATCGCCCAGCGGCCGCCCCGTCCGTAGTGACTCCGAAACGCCGCAACCCCCCCTCGTGCCAGTCGCGCCATGATCCCAACCTACCCCGCCCGACCTGGGCCGTCAATGGCTACGCATAGCGTCGTTGGAACTCGGCGGCGATCGTCACGTCGGCGTTGTCGGTCACCTTGACGGGCCGGGAGCGCGCGGCGTTGCCCGCTCCGGGGGCCTGCGGGGTGTGCCGAGATTTTGTGGCAAGCCCTGTTCGTCGAGGGTGGCATGCCCAGCGCGTCGTTCGCTGGGCATGCTGTCACCCATGCCGGGAACATGCCCACGCAACAGCGGCGTGGGCATGCCACCCTCGCCATAAACATGAGGTGTGCCCGGCGTGCGCGTGTCTCGTGCAGTCCAGGGGCAGCCCGCCGGCGTCTTGCCGTACGCGGGCCGCCCCGGATTTTCTTCGCGAGTCATTTGACAAGTGCCCGATTATGCGTATATTCACCTTGGAGTGGAACAGCCACACTCCGTCAGAGGGGTAGGATCCTGTTGAGGAAACCGGAGGGCGCGTTGTTGCCGTAATCGTCGGCCTTCGGGCCGCGCTCCCCGCCGGACTTCCCAAGCGGACCTGCTGTCTATCCGTCAGCCCCTTCGGCCTGCGGAGAGTGTGCGCTTAGGGCTCGGGCACGGCCTGCCCACGGGGCGAGCCAGACGAGCCGGCCAAGGCGCGGAGCAGACTTGCGGCAGACGGGTCGCGCCGGGGGCGCGCCTCAATACGGTAGGGAGCGGGCGGGGCCGACGTGCCGGCCCCCGGCGGCCCGCGACAATCGAGATCGGGTACCAGAGGAAGGGTAATAACATGCGGAAACTGATTCTGGCGGCAACGGTCCTGGCCCTGCTCACCATGCCCGCGCTGGCGGACATGGAGGTCCAGATGGGTACGACCGGCGGCGGCAGTCCGTACGTCGCAACGGTCCGCCACGAGGCCATCCCCGGGCACCCGGTGGGAACGTCATTCGACACGTTCTGTCTCGAGCACGTGGAGTACTTCTATCCAGGGAACACGTACCACGTGACGCTCGATCCGTATGCCATCCTCGGTGGGACGGACAGCGATTCGACGCCGAACGACGGCATGGACGATGTCGACATCCGGACGGCCTGGCTCTATGGCAATTACCTGGCGTCGACCGGCGGCGTTCGCGCCTACTCGGCCAACGAAATCCAGAACGTCATCTGGTACGTCGAGAAGGAGATTCCCTCGCTGACCGCGAACGAGAACAACCTGCTCGGCCTGGCGACCACCGGCGGTGCGGCATGGGGCGCCGATTTCCATGGCGTCATGGCCATGATTCTGTACGGCAACCGCGTCGACTTCAAACCGGCCCAGAGCCAGTTGGTGCAGGTCCCCGCGCCGGGCGCGGTGCTCCTGGGCGCCCTCGGCCTCGGCCTGGTCGGCCTGATTCGGAACCGGCGGAAGGCCTGAAGCCGCCCTCGCCCATACGAGCGTCAAACGCTGAGC
>JAPLML010000633.1 GCA_026387055.1 Planctomycetota bacterium
GCCTCCTTCGGAAACCGGCCTGACCTGGCTGATCCATGGCCATGCTCCGTTCCCAATTCGCGCTTCCGCGCGGCGGGTCTCCTGTCCTGCCGCGCGCCGGTCCACTGTGTGCCACGGCCGGTCTTGTCCGTGTCTGGCGTACCCCGGCAGGTGTGGCACGGCCGGCTTGTCCGGCCGTGGGGAATGTGGCCGGCGCTCTGCCACGGCCGGACAAGCCGGCCGTGCCACACCAGCTATCGGGACAATGGCACACGCGCTACACACTTACGAGCAACCCGTGGCGCCCGGCCATCAGGCCGGCCGCTTACAGCGACCACGGGCTCCAGGGCTTGCCGGACTGCGTCATCGGGGGAGGCGACTTCTCGAACCTTGCCTCGAGCGCCTTCCGCTCGGCCTCGTCGAACCCGAAAAAGACGACCGCCGCCATGTTGCCCAGCCGGAAGGTCGCGTGGGCCGACGCGGCGTTGGCGTCGAAGGCGTCGGCGAACTCGTCGCGGTCCTTGGGCGTGTCCCATAGCGTGATCCAGACGCCTTGGAGGTCCTTCAGGCTCTTGCCGGCCGCCTCGGCGCTTGGGCCGGAGGCGAGGAGGAAGAAACGGTCGCCGCCCCAGCCCTTGGCGGCCGTGTTGGTCCACGCATCAGCCATCTGCATGAGAAGGAGGTTGGGCTTGGAGTCTTTCGGCGCGGTCAGGACGGCCGTGAGCATCTCGCCGACGGTGTTCTTGTGCACGACCGCGCGGTTGGGCGAGGCCAGGAGCCTGGCCGCGGCGTCGTCGTTCACCACCACGGGGTCGTCGCGCTTCCCGGCGTCCCAGTACTTCTCGGGGTGGAGGATCTGCTCGGAGGATTTCGGCGGGTCCTTGACGACCGCCTGGAGATTCCGGCCGACCGCCTGGTTGTCCGGGGCCATGGCCACGGCGAGGATATTGCCCTTCGCCAGGAACTGCATGCCGCAGATATACGACCCGAGGATCGACGTAAAGTATCGCGGCGCGTCCATAAGCGCCTTGGTGTTCTCGGCCTCCCCCTCGGTATACGCCTGCATCTCCGCCGCGTTCAACTGGCCGGCGAGGAGGGCTCGCGTCATGTACTGCGTCATGAGCGAGGTGGCCGAACCTTCCATGACCGACGAGGCCGCGATGTCCATGTCCTCGGTCTGGCCGATGAGCGGCTTCAGGAACTCGTCGAGGTTGACGTGCTGGTCATCGAGGGCGTGCACCAGCTCGTGGATCATCAGGATCCGCTCGACCCCCGGCGCCGGGGCGCCGCCGTGCTTCACCATGTAGAGGGTCTTGGTGTCGGTGTCGTAGAACCCGCCGACCTGGCCCTGGAGGATATCGAGAAACATCTTCTTGAGGTCCGCGGCCGGCGGCAGGAGCCCGACGGTCCGCAGGAACGCCTGGATCTCGAGCACCTTGGCGGGCGGGCACTGCTTCTCGACCTGCTTGTCGAGATACGCGCGGACGAACTCGGGCGTGCAGACCTTCTTCTGGACGGGTTCCTTGAACTTCCAGCCGCGCAGCGTCTCGACCTCCTTGGCCGCCTGATCGGCCATCTCGAGGAGTTCCTTGGGCGCCGCTTCGGCCGCCGGCGCCGCCGGGGCCGCCGCGGGGACCGGTGCGGCTGCCGCGGCGCGGCAGGCGAAGACCATCAACGCCAAAACAAGCACATACCCCAAGCGCGAGTATCTCATGGTTCCCGATCCCTCGTGACTCTTGTACGGAGATTCCACGAGCCATTCTAGGCCGCGCGGCCGCCGCGTTCCATGATATTCCCTATCAGGTGCTGGGCGGTTCCATGTGGGGCGTTGCCTTGTTGCCCTCGTACTTGCTGGCGGACCATGTGCTGACCTGCTGGCGGATCGGCGCACGCGAAAACCAGAACAGGAGGAAGATGGGGTAGGGTGTGGCCCACAGGACGGCCAACCCAGCTCCGACATTGAGGCCTGCGCGAACGTCAGGCGGGATGGGTGCGAACCCGAGCCCCAGCCAGACCAAAAGGCTGTTGCACAGAGTGAGGGCCAACATGAGGCAGGCGTATGCCAAGTGGAGCCGGCGGGCGCTGAGGCGTGCTCTCCGTAGGAACGCGCCGGCGACTATCAGCAACACTGCCGCCGCCAAGCTCAGCCCCTCCGAGACCACCACGCAGACAAGGTACCACGAGGGCAAACAATGGAAGTCTAGGGAAGGGTTGGTGAGCCGATTGTGGATACACACGATAGGCGCACAGCATGGCAAGCTGAGCACTCCCCACAGGATTGACCACATGCCTAGATTGCTAGCCCACAGTGGGCGCGGCTGGATCTGGGAGGACGGTTGGTCGGTGGCCAAGGCGCAAGACCCTCGATTCCGCCTGCGATTCCGCTCACGAGTGGCTGGTCAGGCGGCGCCACGCCTCGCGATAGCGCTTATAGGCCGCGCGGCCGGCGGCCGAAAGACGGTAGTCCGTGTGCGGCTTGCGGTCCACGAATTCCTTGGTCTCCTGGACGTACCCTGCCGCCACGAGCCGGGCCATGTGGGTCGAGAGGTTGCCGCGCGTGAGGCCCGTGGTGTCCAGAAGGAAGTTGAAGTCGGCGATGTCGCACTCCGCCAGGACCGACACGATGACCAGGCGCGAGGCCTCGTGGATCAGCGGGTCGAGCGGCTGGCCGGGAGGTGCAGCTTTGGCGGTGGTCATGGCGTCGCCTCCTTTCCGGCGCTGTCCGGGTGACCGGGCAGGGGAGGGCACGTCCACCGTCGCCACCGAAGATGGAGGACAATTCCCGAAAGAAGTGCCGCGGCGGCGACGATCATGGCGACGGGTTCAAGGCGGAGGCGCTCCCGTGCCCAGGCGAACAGGAGGCCCGCTGCCGCCACCCCGCCCGCCATCAGTAGGTCCTCCCAGAGGTGCAAGCGATGGCACCGGACCCCGAGCGCTGCGACGACTGCAGCGGTGCACGCGAGGATCACGGCCGTGTCGAATCCAGCCAGCCACTCCGACGTTACCCCTCGCTGCTGGAGAACCACCATCGCCGCCGCGATAACGAGCACCGCTGCCACGGCGGCGAAGGCCAGCAGGGCAAGGGTGCCTGTGCGGCTCAGGTGGCGTTCGGTTTCTGCTTCGAGGTGGCCCGCCACAGCCGTGCCTCGCGACCGCCTGACGCGGGAGATGGCCAGCGGCAGGAGAACCTCCAGGGCGATCAGGGCAATCACCAACAGGATGACGGTGTTGATGTGGGCCTCGGTGCGGTAGGTCATCGTGGCCCAAACGATAGCGAGGGCGACGAGGGCCACAAGGCCGACCGTCGCCCGCGCGAGGCCGCGCGATGCGGCGAGCCGGCGCCGGGCCTCGCGCACGGCCGCGGCGGCTGACGCCGGGTCGGGCGGCAGGTCGGATGCCGCGTTTTCCTGCGGAATGGTTCCTTGCATGGTACGCCTCCTTTCGAGGGCTGGCCGGCTTGCCCGGCCTTAAAGTTTGTATCACAAACTAGTTTACGAGCAAGATGCCCCCAGGCGCAGGACTTTCTGGAAATTGCCTCGGGCGGAAGCGCGTGCCAGGACGCGGCGGTGGGCTCGGAAGATAACACTCGCGGCGGGTCAGGAGACCCGCCGCGCACGATGCCGCGAGGGCGTGTTGGCGTGCTATCCTCGCCGGCCGCAGCACTTCTTGTATTTCCGGCCGCTGCCGCAGGGGCAGGGTTCGTTGCGGCCGACCTTGGGTTTGTCGCGGACGATGGTCTTGACGGTCTCGCCTTCGTCGGCCATCTGCGACTGCTGGCTCATTTCGAGGGCGGCGCGGCGCTGGGCCTCGTAGGCGCTGGCGGCCACGGCGTGCTCGCTCGACTGCCCGGCCCAGATGCGGGCGAGGGCGTCCTGGCGGACCCACCGGGCCTTGAAGAAGAGGTCGGTGAACTTCTCGCGCGTGGAATCGAGCATCTTCTCGAAGCTTTCGAGGCCCTCCTTCTTGAACTCGATCAGCGGGTTGAGCTGCGCATAGCCGCGGAAGCCCACGCCCGACTTCAGGTGGTCCATCACCAGCAGGTGATCCTTCCACGACGTGTCATGGACCTGGAGCAGGAGGAACCGCTCGAGTTCTGTCATGCGGGCCCGGCGCTCCGACCGCGCGCGGGAGAGGATGTACTCCATGACGGCCTGCTCGGGGGTCCGGCGGACCTGGGCGTCCGGGCCGCCTGCGGCTGACGGTGAGGCGTTGCGATCCTCTTCGGCGGCGACGGCCTGCTGCGAGACCTCGGCGAGCGCCGCGGGGGTGGTCTCGACGCCGAGGCGGTCGTGGGTCCACTGGGCGAGCAGCTGCCAACTCTCGTCCTTCTCCGGTTCGGCCGACGGGAGGAGCGGCCGGGCCTCCTCCTCCACGGCGCGGCGCAGGCGGTCCGACGCCTCGAACTCGTGCGCGACCTGGAGCAGGCGCCGGCGCACTTCGCGCGGGTCGCGGCGGCGGATGGCCTCAACCGTCACGTCGGTCAGGAAGTACCGCGACGCCCACTGGGCCAGCCCCTCGAAGTTCTGGCTCGACTGGCCGGCCTGGGGCGAGAGGTACTCCTCGATGGCGAACTCGATCGGGTAGGTCCGCTCTTTCTCCTGGTAAAGCACTTCGAGGCGCTTGAGGAGAAGCTCGACCGCCCCGGCAGGGTCCTTGCCGGCGAGGTCGGCGGCGGTCAGGCCGAAATCGAACTTCTTGTTCGCCCAGTCGGCGAGGCCCGCCAGCCGAAAGTCCTCCTTGAGAAACTCGGCGATGGGCGAGCAGTCGACCGCGTTGATCCGGGCGGCGGCGGCGGCGCACAGCACCTCCGTGATCTCGTCGAGCGGGGCCTGGCGAAGGTCCGCCTCCTTGACGCGGACGCCGAGGCGCGTCTGGGCCCAGGCGGCCAGACCGCGGTAGTCGGCCTGGGCCGGCGGCTCCTCCTCGCCCTCCGGGTCGTCCTCGCCTTCTTCCGGCTCGGCGAGGTCCTGGCCCTCCTGGGGAATGAACTCGCCGAGGGTCTCGACGATCGCGTCGCGGGCGGCCTGGTTGGCTTGGTCCCTGAGGAAGTCTTCGAGCCGCTCGGCGTCCTTGCCTTCGAGCCGCTCGATCTCCGCGGGGGCGCCCAGGTTGCGGCGGGCCCACTCGGCGACGGTCTCGTAGCTGTAGGCGGGCGCGAGGTAAGAGTCGCAGGCGGCCTCGACGCTGCCGGTCAGGAGCTCCCACACGAAATCGCGGAGGTCCTCGGACTCCAGGATGTTCTGGCGGCGGCCGTAGAAGATCTTGCGCTGGCGGTCCATCACTTCGTCATACTCAAGGAGATGTTTACGGATATCGAAGTTGCGTTCCTCGACCTTCTTCTGGGCGTTCTCGATGCCGCGCGAGAGCCAGCGGTGCTCCAGGGCCATCCCCTCTTCCATGCCGAGTTTCTGGAGGGCGCCCGAGACCCAGTCGCGGGCGAAGATCCGCATCAGGTCGTCCTCGAGCGACAGAAAGAAGCGGCTGGAGCCGGGGTCGCCCTGGCGCCCGGTGCGCCCGCGAAGCTGGTTGTCGATGCGCCGCGCCTCGTGGCGCTCGGTGCCGACGACGTGCAGGCCGCACGGCGGGCTCGCCCGGCACTCGGTGCGCCCGCGCTCGGGGAAGTCCGGGTCGATCTTGGGCTTGAAGCAGTGGGCGCAGCGGGTCCGGGGGTCGTACTCCGGGCACCCGACGCAGCACTTGTTGCCGAAGTCGGACGGGATGACCCGTTTCTCCAGGTTCCACGGTCCGAAACAATTCGTCCACACGACGCCGGGGCCGAGTTTGATATCCGTGCCGCGGCCCGCCATGTT
>JAPLML010000616.1 GCA_026387055.1 Planctomycetota bacterium
AGGCCGACGCTCGCGTGGAGGAACAGCGGGTTGTACGACCGGCCCGGCAAGTCGCCGACGGCCAGCGCCGCGGCGTGGGCCATGCGGTTGCACGGGCCCGTGATGAAGTTCTCGAAGGTGTACTGTGGATTCAGTCGCGGCCGATCCTCCTGCGGCACCAGGCCGGGCAAGGTCGGGGTGGCCGCGGCAACGGGACGGACGAGGGCGCCTGTCCTCAGGGGTTCCGCCGGCAGCGTGCGGAACTCCAGCGACACGCGACGGCCCAGGCCCTGCGCCAGGGCCCCCTCGAGCGCCGAGCGAAGCGCCGTGTCGATCTCGGCGCCGTGCGGCGCCTCGGGCAGCACCACCGAGACGTGCGACGCGTCCAGCTCCGAAAGCCGCGCGTGGGCCAGCCAGGGCGGGATATCGAAACCCAGCGATGCTTCCTGGACCCGGGCGACGGCGTGCTGCCAATGTTCCAAGGGCGAAGACGCCATGCGAGGCATCTCCCGTATCTTCTCTTGTGGAAATCCGTTGATAGATAGCGGGTGCCGGAACCGGCCGCCGTCTACGGCGGTGGCCCAAGCGACCCGCGCCGGAGGTCCTGCCGAATTGCCCCCGGGCAACACGCGCACACTACCACAACCGCGCGCCGTCGTCAACGTAAAGATACTCCGTCGGCGGGCGCGCGCACAAGAATCTCTTGCCGCGCCGGCGCGCCTCGCGCCGGCCCGAGAGAAGGCGCCGATTGCCGCGCGCCGGGTCATGGGTGTGTAACGGGCCTCAGAGCCACGGCGCCGCCGAGGCGCCGCGGCCGCACGGCAGCGCTAACTGGCTGATTGGTGCGCGGCGGGTCTCCTGCCCCGCCGCGCCGAGTGCCCGTCTCGGCGCCAGGGCTGCAGCTTCTGGGGCGGTGGGTCAGGAGACCCACCGCGCACCAGTCACGGTAGCGCTGTGGTAATAAACCGGGCACGTGGTTTACATTCGTCAGGATGCGCGGACGCTGACAGGAGGCGGCATTTTCCGGCGCTCGCCCGTGGTTGCACTCAGAGGGGCCGACGGGCACTGCTAACAATAGCGCCGTGCGGCCATCGCGCCATAACCCATTGTGAGCAAGGGGTTTACAACCGAGGACGGAAACTGTCCACACGGTTTGCACAGACTTTGTTTGGGTCTAAGTCGTGTGTTGAAAGGCGCTTGCGCGCCGTCGCCCACGGGCGGCAAGCCGTTATACCCCATCCAGGCCGACTTCCCTCAGTCGCCTGTAAAGCGGGCATGTGGCCAAGAGCTCGTCGTGCGTTCCGATGCCCACGATTCGGCCGACATCCATCACGGCGATGCGGTCGGCGATGGTGAGCGTTGACAGCCGATGCGCGATCAGGATGGTGGTGCGGCCCTTCGCGAATTCGCGCAGGGTTTCCTGGACGAGGGCCTGCGTTTCCTAGTCGAGGGCGCTGGTGGCTTCGTCGAGGATGAGAATGGCCGGGTCGCGCAGGATGGCCCGGGCCAGCGCGATGCGCTGCCGCTCGCCCCCGGACAGCGTCGTGCCGTGCTCGCCGATGGGCGAGTCGTACCCCTGGGGCATTTGGCGGATGAAGCGGTCGGCGTGGGCGGCCCGGGCGGCCTGCTCAATAGCTTCGCGCGAGGGTTGGTGCGGGTTGTGCTGCACGGCGCCGAGGGCGATGTTTCCCGCCACCGTGTCGGCGAAGAGGGTGGTCTCCTGCGGCACGTAAGCCATCTGGCCGCGCAGGCTGCGGAGGGTCGCGTCGCGAAGGTCCACGCCGTCGATCCGGATCGTCCCGCCGGTGGGCTCAAAGAACCGCGGGAGGAGGCTCACGAGCGTGGTCTTGCCGCAGCCGGTGCGGCCGATAACGGCCAGGACCTCGCCGTGCCGGACGGTCAGGTTGATGTCCCGGAGGACCGGCTTGCCTTCGCCGTAAGCGAACGCGACGTCGCGGAACTCGATCTCGCGTGCGAGCCGCGGCAGGTCCTTGCCCGTTGCGCCATAGCGCGGCTCCACGTCGGAATCGAGGAGTTCGTAGACGCGGTCGGCGCCGCTGGCGGCCTGCTGGAGGCGGTTCGACACCTGCGAGAGTTTCCGCACCGGATCCAGCGCCCCCACCAGCAGCGCGAAGAAGAGGATGAAATCGCCCAGGTCGTTTCCGAGTCCGCGGTCGATGATGATCTTGCCGGCGAGGATGGCGGCGCCCGCCGCGCCGATCGTGAAAAGGGCGGCCACCGTCGGGTCGGTCAGCGCGTCGAGGCGTATGGTGCGCAGGAGTTGCAGGAACAGTTGGCGGCTGGCCGCAAAGAACGCGCGGCGCTCGTGGGCCTCCAGCCCGTACCCCTTGACGACGCGGATGCCGAACAGGCTCTCCTCGAGGATGCCCATCAGAGAGGCCCAGCTCTCGAGCGACTTGCGGCTGGCCCGGCGCATGCGGACCGCGAACCGTCGCACCAGGTAGCCGACGACCGGCGCCAGCACGAGGGCCAGGACCGGAAGCCAGGGGTCGATCGAGGCCCCGACGATGATCGCGGGAACCACACAGAGGATGGCGCGCGGCGGCTCGGTCACCACCTTGCCCAGCAGGATCTTTGTGCCCTCCAGGATGTAGAAGCAGTCCTGCTGGAAGCGGCTCATCACGTCGGAGGCGCCGATCCTCGAGAAGAGCGAGAGGGGCGACCGCAGCACGTGCTCGAAAACCTTCAGCCGCAGGCTCAGCATGGCCCGGTTCGTCGCGTGGCCCACGAGGTACTCGCTCCAGTAGACCAGCACGCCGCGCAAGACCGCCATGACCATCACGCTGACCATGATCCACAGGAGGCAGTGGTAGCGGTCCTCGGGCAACACATCGGCCAGCCCCGTCAGGGCGAACGCATACGGCCGTCCCTCCTCCCGTGCTTGTTGAGCGATGCCCTTCAGGCCCCTCTTGGGCTCGATCACCTTCACGTCGGGCGCCACGCGGATCGTGGTGCCTTTGACTTCGAACGAGGCGACCGACGGGTCCGCCTCAACGGTCCAGCGGCCGGGCGTGGCTTCGAGGATCCGCTCCCGGCGACCACCGGCCTGGCGCGACGGAATCTCGCTGAACCGGATGCCCTGGGGAGGTTCCTGGAAGAGAAGGTTGAACAACGGAAGGATGGCGCCGATGGTCCCGAACCAGAAGGCGGCGGCCAGAATGCCGCAGATCCAGGCCAAGACGATCCGGCCCCGGTAGGGCCGGCAGTATTGCAGGGCTTTCCAGAACGACTTCATGCCGTACCCCGCTGCCGCAAGACAACCGTGCCCGCCACGGGGGCGGGCACCGGAGACTCCACGTCGGAATGGCCGCGCCAGTTAGAAACTATCTCAGAACTGTGGCACGCCCGCCCCCGGGAGTGCAGGTTGGCCACGGAGCACAGCCGAGGGCGGCTGTGCCACAGTTCTGAGATAGTCTCTTACGCGCCGGCTTCGCCGCTGCCAGGCCCGC
>JAPLML010000506.1 GCA_026387055.1 Planctomycetota bacterium
CGCCTGGGCCGCGGCGGGCGCCCCCAGGTAACGGGACAGGAAGAAGGCGGCGGCAAAGGCCGCCAGGGCCAGCCCCACGAGAACCAGGATCAGTTTCATGCCGTGCATGGCAATCTCCCGACGGCCTGCTTTGCGGCACAGCCGCCCTCGGCTGTGCAGGTTTTCGCCGCCTCCGCACCACCGCGTACAGGTTCAGCCCTACGCCGGCACTGCCATTGCCCCGGGCCTTCGGGCTCGGGCGAAGGCCACGTGGGCCGACTCGTCAAACTGAATCTGCTCGAGGCGGGCCTGCTCCTTGAGGTACCGCTGCCGCGCCTCCTCGCGAATCCGCTCGAGCGTTTGCCGGGCCCGGCGCGCCTGAAAGAAGTCCTGCATCTTGGCGGCCCGTTGGTTCTCCAACTCGCTCTGCCGGGCGTGGAGCCCCTGAAGGATCCGGTGCTCGACCGACGCGCAGGCCATGATAAGGGTCTGTTCGCCCAGGCGCTCGGCCAGCGGCTGCCGGGCGAGACAATCGAGCAGGCGCCGGACCGCCTCGCGGCGGGCCAGGATCTCCTGCTTCACCTGGAAGATCCGGTGATTCAACAGGGCGATCTCGTTCCGCAGCGATTCTTCGCGCTGCACCGCGATGTCCAGGACCCGCTGAAGTCGCCACGTGAACCGTTTCACCGATCATCTCCGCCGACCGCGCCTTCCGCCGCGGGCAGGAGCTCTTCGTCCTGCGGCAGGAAGGTCCACGGCCGGGTGATCTCAACCAGTTGCCGGACGGTCTCCTCGAACGAGGACGTCGTGCCGAGCGGCTGGATCAGAAAGTCGTTGACGCGATCGATCAAGGCCACCGCCGTGTCAATCCGCGGGTTGCTGCCCGGCGACAGGGCGCCGATGTTGATCAGGTCCTCGGCCCCCTGGTACGTCGCGTAGGCGGCGCGGAGTCTCTGGGCGGCCGCCAGGTGGTCCTTCGAGACGACGGCCGGCATCAGACGGCTCACGCTCTGAAGGATGTCGACCGCCGGGTAGTGCCCCATCTCGGCCAGCCGCCGCGCCAGGACGATGTGGCCGTCCAGGAGCGACCGCATCGTGTCGGCGACGGGGTCGTTCATGTCGTCGCCTTCGACCAGGATGGTGATGATGCCGGTGATGCTCCCCCGGGCGGCGGAACCCAGGCGCTCCGTGATCTTCGGCAGGAGGGCGTAGACGCTCGGGCAGTAGCCCTTGGTGGTCGGGGGTTCGCCGGCCGCCAGGCCGATCTCCCGCTGGGCCTGGGCCAGGCGCGTCACGGAGTCCATCATGAACAGGACGTTCTTGCCCTGGTCGCGGAAGTACTCGGCGATGGTGAGGGCCACGGAGGCCGCCTTCACGCGCTGGATCGCCGCCGCGTCGGAGGTGGCCACGACAAGGGCGCTGCGAGCCAGGCCTTCCGGGCCGAGGCTCTCCTCGATGAAATGGCGGACCTCGCGGCCGCGCTCGCCCACCAGCGCCAGCACATTCACGTCGGCGGCGCTCGCCCGGGCAATCTCGCCCAGAAGCGTGCTCTTGCCGACGCCGCTGCCGGCGAAGATACCGATGCGCTGGCCCCTGCCGCACGTCAGAATGCCGTCGAACGCCCGGATGCCGAACGAGAGCGGCTCGGTGATCGGCCGTCGGGCGAGCGGCGGCGGAGACGTGTTGCCCAGCGTCCGCAGGTCCGAGCCCTTCAGCGGCCCCTTACCATCGATCGGGCGGCCGATCCCGTCGAGGATGCGCCCCAGGACGCGCGAGTCCAGCGCCAGAGACCGCGGCGCCGCCAGCGCCACCACCGGATCGTTCGGGGCAATGCCGTCGATGGGTTCCAGCGGCACCAGGATCCGCAGTTCGTGGTTGAACCCGACCACCTCGGCCTGGACCCGGCGCCCGCCGCCCAACCGTATCTCGCACAAGTGCCCGATGCCCACCGGCGGACCTTTCGACTCGACGGTCAAGCCTGTGACGCGGACGACCGCCCCGCGGCAGACGAGCAGGTCGGCCCGTTGCAGTCGCGTCTGATATTTCGCAAAGTCTATCGATGGCATCGGTTATTCCGTTGAGGTCAGCATTCGCGCCGCCTCGCGCAGGCGGTCGGCGAGCGTCGCCGAGACGCCTCCTTCGGCCGTTTCGACCAGGCACTCGGCCCGCCGGAGGCGCGAGTCGGCCACAACCGGCAGTTTCTCCGTCGCGGCGGCGCCCGCCGCGGCCTGCTCCCAGGCCGCCAGGTCCTCCGGGTTCAGGCGCACCACCATGACGCGTCGCGTCGGCAGATGGCGGAGGGCCTCGCGGACGATCGTCTCCACACGGTACCGCCCGTTCTCGATCTCCTGCATGAGCACCTTCTGGGCCACGGCCAGGGCCAGTTCGACCAGTTGCGTCTCGGCGTCGGCGATCGTTTGCTCTTCGAGAGCCGACAGGCGCTGGACCGCCAATTCCAGCGCCTTGCCCACTTGAACCAGGTTCTTCCGTTCCTCATCAAGAAGCGCCTGAGGGTTCGGGGTGCACGGCCTACCGCCGGGAGGGCGCTCGCCTCCCGCGGCGCCGGACCGGGCGCCGGCCGGCGAGGCGACGATCTCGGCCGCCAGAAGCGGCCCGCCCAGTTGGATGTCCACAGGGTCCGGCATCGGATCACTCGGTATCGCGGTGGGCAGTCCTGCCCGCCGCGCTTCCCTCCCCCTATCACGTTTCCTCGAACTGGAGTTCGCCGCTGGCGTTCAACTGCCGCAGGTACCCCAGGATGGTTTCCCGCGCCTGCTCGATCTCATCGGCCTTCGGCTTCTTCATGAGCTGCATTTCCTCGTCGATCATCGCCCGGGCCCGGTCGGATATGTTGCCGCGGACCTTGGCGGCAACCGCCAGCGGCGCCCCGACCAGGGCGAGGGCCAGGGCCCGCCCGTCGACGTTCCGCAGCACGTCCTGCACGTTGCGGTCGGCAAGGAGCGGCAGATCATCCCAGGAGACCATCAGGTTCTGGACGGCGGTGCCTGAGTCGGGGTCCTCCTCGGCGATGGCCTTGAGCAGGCCGTCGCGCATTTCCGTGGCCAGGCTGCGCAGAAGCATGGCCACCTGGCGAAGGCGAGCGCCGCCCTTGGCCTTCGGCTTGGCCGCCGCCGGCTGGGCCACCGGCTGCTCCCCGGCCCAGGCGTCGGTCCCCTTCTTCCGCAGGGCGTCCAGGCGTTCGCGGACAATGGCGGCCACCCGGGCCTTGGCCTCGTCGGGCACGTTTTCGCCGCTGACCATCCGGCGAACGGCCTCGCGGCGGATCGGCTCGTCCAGCAGCGGCACGACGGCGGCGCTTTTCTTCGGCGGCAACTCCATCAGCACCAGGGCCACCACCTGCGGATGCTCTTGCCCCAGCACCGAGAGCAACTCCTCCGGCGACGCATCGCGGATCGGCCGGAACGGATCCCGCCTGTCGACCGTCCGCCTGGCCTGGCCGAGGAATTCGGCGGCGCGATCCTGGCCGACGACCGACGCCAGCACCTGGCGGACGAACGTGGTCGTGTCCGGCCCGGACTCCTTGGGCTTATGCAGAAACGAGACGAAGTCCTGCGCGAGTTCATGGGGGGCGGCGGGAGAACGCTGGTCCGCCGCTTCAAGGTTCACGAGTTCGGTGGCGATGGCGGTGACCACTTCGGGCCGCGCCGCCCGCAGCAGTTCCGCGGCCGTGTTCGCATCCAGGCACGTCAGGAGCAGCGCCGCCTTGCGGCTGCCGGTGAACTCCATTTACGCCTCTCCCTTCTCGCCTTCGACCCACGCGAGGAACAACCGCTTCACCTCTTCCGGATTCTCCTGGAGGGCGGCGGTGATGCGGCTTCGCAGCGCCGCCGGATCGCTCTCCATCGTGCCGGTCGGCAGCGCCAGCGTGCCGCCCGCCTGCGCGGACAGCGCGGCCCCGGCGGTCACCGGGGCGGCCCGCTTCCGGCGGCCCGAGAAAATCTTCAGGGCCACGAGCGCCCCCAGGACCAGGATGCCCAGCGACGCCTCGCGGGCGATGCCGAGGTAGAACGTCAGCTTGCCGGCGCCGCCTTCCTCCTCGGCGGCGGCCTCCGCCACGGCGGGCCTGGTGAAGGGCGTCTCGACCACCTTGATGGTGTCGGTCTCCGTCAGGCCCAGGGCGCTGCGGATAATCGTTTCAACATCCGCCACTTTCAACGGCGTGGGCGGGGCCTTGGCCGCCGCGCCTTCGGCCGCCGGCGGCGCCTTCGGCGTCAGGTCCACGAACGCCGCCACCGAGACCGAGGTGATCTTGCCGGGCGCGAGCATCTCCTGCTTGACGGTCCGCCCCACGAGGTAGTCGGTGGAGGTGGTCTCCTCCTTGCCCACGCCGCCGGCGGCCGGCGCGGTCCCGCCTTCGGGCGACGCCGCGCCGCCGGGGGTGGACTTGCTCTTGGTCTCTTCCTTGGTCGGCACCTTCTCCTCGGGACTGTACTTCTCGGTCACCGAGCTGGTGCTGGTGTTGTCGATGACGCAACTGACGCGGACGGTGGCCTTGTTCGGTCCCAGGACAGCCGTCAACATATCTTCGACTTTTCGGGCCAGGTACTCCTCGTGCTGGGTCTTGAAATCGAGGAACGTGCCGATGCCCCGCGCCAGGGCGTCCTGGGCGGCGCCCGACAAGAGGTTCCCCGCGCTGTCGACGACGACCACGTCCTTCGTCTGGAGGCTTTCCACGCTCCCCGCCACCAGGTGGATGATCGCGGCGACGTTGCCGGGCGACAGCCGCCAGCCGGGACGCAGCTTCAGGACGACCGTGGCGCTGGAGGACTTCTCCGGCCCGCCGAAGAGGCTGTTCTCGGGTCTCACGACGTGCACGCGGGCCGACGTGATGCCTTCCAGGATCTGGATGCTCTTGGCCACTTCTCCCTCCAGCGCGCGGCGGTAATTGAGCCGCTGCGTGAACGGGCTGGTGCCGAGCTTCTCATCGTCCAGGATGCGGTAGCCCCGCTGGTCGCCGGCGGGGAGGCCCTGCCCGGCAAGCTCCAGACGCAGGGCATAAACCTTCTCCTCGGGCACGTAGATCGAGGTGCCGCCACCGCGAATCTGATAGGCGGTGCCCCCGTCGCGGACCTTCTCGACGATGCGGCTGGCCTCCTCCGGCGCGAGGCCCGAATAGAGCAGCACGAGATTGGGCGTGCGGGCCCATCCCACCAAGAGCGCGACCGCCCCCCCCGAGACGATCAGGATCATCACGAGCACGAGGCGCTGCATGAGCCCGGTGCGCTGCCAGACTTCGCGTAGGTTCGTAATCCAATTTTCCACGTTTGGCGCCCGTGTAAGGGTTCGTGGGTCCGCGTGGCTCAGATCTGCATGTTAATCGTCTGCTTGTAGGCCTCGATCACCTTGTTGCGGACCGCCATGAGCAGTTTGAAGCTCATGTCCGCCTTGGCCACCTCCGTGACCACGGGCAGGATGTCGCCGTTGCCGCTCAGGAGGTCCTGGATGGAGACCGCCGCCTTTCCCTGCTGGTGCTCGACGGAGTTGACGGCCTCGCGCACGGCCTTCCCGAAGTCCACCGCGGCGCCGCCCGGCTTCGTCTCGCCGCCCGGGGACGTCACGGTGGGGAAAAGCGGCTGCGTTCCGATGAACGATGAGGGTCCCTGGATCTGCATTGCCGGTCCTCCGCCTTTACCTGATCAGCTCCAAAGTGACTTCCACAAGGTCCTGGTATCGCTTGAGCACCGCGGCGTTGGCCTGGTAGGCCCGCGACGCGGTCACGAGGTTCATCATCTCAACGGGGACCTCGACGTTGGGCATCCGCACGTAACCGTTGGCGTCGGCGTCGGGGTGGCCGGGCTGAAGGATGCGCTTGAAGTCGCCCTTGGCGTCCTGGACGATCCCTCCGACGGTCACGCCGGTCAGGCCGTCGCGGGCCCGGACCAGCACGTCCTGCCGCCGGTAGGGCTCGCCGGACGACGTGCGCGTCGTGCTGGCGTTGGCGATGTTGGCGGCAATCGTCTTCAGGCGGAGGGACTGGGCCCTCAGGCCCGATACCGCGATGTCGACCGGGGTCGAGAGTTTCTGGACGCTCATGATTCACACCCCTCCTCAGCCTGCATTGTCGCGGATGGCGAGATCGAACTGGCGGTACATCCGCCCCAGGAGCCGGATGTACGTCTTGTACAGGGCACCGTTCTTCAGGAGCTCGCCCACTTCAACATCCAGGTTGACGTCGTTGCCGTTGGCGCTGACGGGCGTCGTGCCCGGCGTGAAGACCCAGGCCTCGTTCTCGTCGAGGTCGGCGACCTTGTTGTCCTCGATGGCGTCGGCGAGGACCTGGTCGAAGAGCACGTCGCGCCGCCGGAACCCCGGCGTTTCGAGGTTCGCGATGTTGTTGGCGATGACCGCCTGGCGGAGGCCGACGCCCTTGAGGCCGGTCTCCAGGATGCGCAGGACGTCGGGGCCCTCAGACATGCTTGCCTCCTGACATCAGCGGTTCCAGTTCGCCGACGGCTTCCCGGGCGGGTTCGGCGTGGCCCGCGGCGGGTGTCGCCGCGGCGACCGGCAGGTCCGCCGGCGGATGCTCCTCGCGGTACCGCCGCAGCTTATTGCGCAAGGTGCGGTCCGTGATGCCCAGCAGCTTCGCGGCCCGGGCCTGATGGCTGCCAGAGAGGCGCATGGCCTCGAGGATGGTGCGGCGCTCGACGTCGTCCAGACGCAAGGTCATCCTCAAGGGCGGGGCGCCGGCGGTCGCGATCAACTCACGCTGGAGCCACGGCGCCCCCGTCAGCGAGAGCGCCGGACCTTCGCCCACCACCAGGGCCGTCCGCACCACGTTCCGCAGCATGCGGACGTTGCCCGGCCAGGGGCAGCGGAAGAACAGTTCCATCATCGCCGGATCCAGCTGCGTGATCCGGCGGCCGGCCTCCCGGGCAAACTGGTTCACGAAGTGCCACACCAGCACCGGCATGTCCTCCCGGCGCTCGCGCAGCGGCGGCACGGGGATGCGGACGCCGCAGAGACGGTAATAGAGGTCCGGCCGGAACTTCCCCCGCAGCACCTCCTGGGCCAGGTCCCGGTTCGTCGTGCTGATGACGCGGACGTTCACGGAGATGGCCTCCGTGCCGCCCACGCGCTCGAAGTCCTGCTGCTCCAGCACGCGCAGGAGTTCGGCCTGGAGCCGCGGGCCGGTCTCGCTGATCTCGTCGAGCAGCAGCGTCCCGCTGTGCGCCCGCTCGAAGCGCCCCTTGCGCTGGACATACGCGCCCGTGAACGCCCCGCGCTCGTGCCCGAGGAGCTCACTTTCCAGCAGCGTCTCGCTGAGCGCGGCACAGTTGACCCGCACGTACGGGCACTGGGCCCGCTGGCTGGAGCGGTGCAGCAGGTAGGCGATGAGTTCCTTGCCCGTGCCGCTCTCGCCCGTGATGAGAACGGGCAGCGACGTGGGGGCGACCTTCTTGGCCAGCGCGATGGGCTCGAACAGGCGGGGGCTGCGGCCGACGATCTGGTAGAGGCACCGGCTGTCGGCCTCCTCGGCCGCCGCCAGCGGCACCGTGTGATGCGGCAGGAGCGAATCGCAGAGCGCCTCGACCGCCGATCGCTCGACGGGCTTGACGAGGTAGTCGCGGCAGCCCTCGCGCATGGCCCGCACGGCCGCGGGGACCGAGGCGTCCGTGCCCAGGAGGACCACCGGGGCCTCCGGACAGTGCTGCCTCGAGTGGCGAACGACCTCGAGGCGGTTGCTCTCGGGCGATCCCAGGTCCACCACGACGGCGTCCCAGGCGCGCTGCTCGACCCGTTCGACGGCCGCCCGGGTATCGCCGGCCACGGTGCCGCGGATGCCCCGGGCGGCCAGCACCTCCAGGAACAGGCGCGTGGCGGCGGCGTCGTCGCCGACCAGCAGTACATCTTTATGTATCTCTTTCACCATTCCGGTGTTCCTCAGGTCCCGCCTGCCGGCGCGCCCCCGGTCGCCGCCGTCGGCGGGCGCACCGTGCCGTACCACT
>JAPLML010000131.1 GCA_026387055.1 Planctomycetota bacterium
GTGGCCACCCAGTGCACGATGCCGCTCTTCGTGCCCCAGATAGGCGCCTGTTCCCACGCGGCCGCGCACGCCACCGGCACACCGTCCTTGCAGGCAAAGCAGATGCGCTCCGGCAGCCAGACCGAACCCTGGAGGAACTCCTTCCGCGGGAGGGTCCGGGGCTCGGGCATCTCGGGAAACGCGGCGGCCATGAGGTCGGCCCACGCGGGCTCATCGCCGTCACGGTAAGCGCGCAGCGCGTAACCCGGCGGCGCCTTCGGCAGCGGCAGGCCCGCGAGGTTCGGGCGGATCATCGCGAGGTGGTCGGCCTTCTGGCGGATGGCGTCCATAAGGGACCTCTCGTGTGAGGCGGCGGGCCGGGGGTGTGCCACGGCCGCCTTGTCCGGCCGTGGCGATGCCGACCACGTTCTCCAAGGCCGGACAAGCCGGCCGTGCCACGCGTCTCCGGTGTTGCTGCTACCGGACCTTGGACCCCGGGGCCAGCGGCGAGGCGACCGTCAGCGGGACGACCTTGTCGCCTTCCTGGGCCGCCAGGAGCATCCCGTCGGACCGCTCGCCGCGCAACGTCGCCGGCTCCAGGTTCGTCACGACGACGATGAGCGTGTCCTTGAGGGCCTCCGGCGGCATGTAAGGCTTGAGCCCCGCCACGAGCTGGCGCCGGCCGAGCTCCGGCCCGAGGTCCACGTCGAGCAGGTAAAGCTTGGCGGCGTTCGGATGGTCCCGCACGTCCACAATGCGGCCCACCCGAAGGTCCAGACGCATGAAGTCTTGAATGTTGATGAGGTCGCCCATGGTTCACCCTTCCAATGCGGAGTGCGGAATGCGGAGTGCGGAATAGCAGGCAGCGCACTCGTTTCTCATGATCTCCTTCGTGCAGTTCGGATCGATGCGACGACCATGGCGGTGATCTCGTGGGCCTCAGTCATCAGGTCCGCCAATCGCTCTTTCTTCATGACATTGGCATCAACGAGCATATCGAGCCAATAGGAGCACTCGTCAGCCTCCTCTTCCACGAGGCCCATCTTCGAAACGAAGTCGGCTTTGGACCTCGCCCGAGACGCAGAGCGGTAGTTCGCGCCCACCGACAACGCGCAGCGCATGAGTTGCCGGCCGATCACTTGGGCGGCCATCGTTTTGGGCAAGGCTTCGACCAAGCGGATGGCGCGAAGGGCGAATTGCCTGGTGCGTGGCTTCAGATGCCGATGGTCGTTGCCGTTTTCCATTCCGCACTCCGCACTCCGCATTCCGCACTTGTTAGAGTTTCTGCGCCGCCAGGCTCGCCAGGTCGCTCCTTTCGCTCTTATTGAGCATGACGTGGCCCACGAGTTCCTCGCCCTTCATCCGCTCGGCGGCGTAGGCCAGGCCGTTGGAGGACGAGTCGAGGTACGGGTTGTCGATCTGCCACGGATCGCCCGTCAGAACGAGCTTCGAGTCCTCGCCCACGCGGCTGACGACGGTCTTCACTTCGCGCGGCGTGAGGTTCTGGGCCTCGTCGACGATGATGAACTGGTCCGGGATGCTGCGGCCGCGGATGTAGGTCAGGGCCTCCAGTTCCAGGGCGCCGGCATCGATGAGGTCCTGGATGCGTTCGTCCATGCCGCCGTTGCCGCCGGTCTTCTTGGTGCGCAGGATGTAGGCGAGGTTGTCGAAGATCGGCTGCATCCAGTGGTAGAGCTTCTGCTCCTTGGCGCCGGGCAGGAACCCGATGTCCTGGCCGAAGGGGATGACCGGCCGCGTCACGAGGAGCTTCTCGTACTTTTTCTCGGCCAGGACCTTCTGCATGCCGCAGGCGACCGCGAGGAGGGTCTTCCCGGTGCCCGCCGGCCCCAGGAGCGTGACGAAGGACACGGAGTCGAGCATCAGCAGCTCGATCGCCATCTGCTGCTGCGGATTGCGCGCCGAGACGGTTTGATATGTCTTGTCTCCGAAGCGGAGGGCCACGAGCCGCTTCTGCCGCGCGTCGTATCGCCCGATGGCCGTCTGCTCCGGGTCGCCCGGGTCGGTCAGGATGACGAACTCGTTCGGGTAGAGGTCGTCGGCGGGCGGGTCGATCGCCTTGTCGCGCCGGAGGCGCTCGATCGTGGGCCGGTCCGCCGGCATCTCGCGGTACCCCAGGTAGATGTTGCTGAAGTCGACCTTGTGCTTCTCGTAGTCCTGCGTGTTGATGCCGAGGGCGTCGCTCTTGATGCGGGCGTTGATGTCCTTGGAGATGAAGATGGTGGGTACGCCCTCTTCCTTCAGCCGGTACGCGACGCCGATGATGCGGTCGTCGGGGTTGCCGGCGTGCAGGTTCGGATGGACGGGGAGATCGTCGCCGAGGACCACGCGCAGGGTGCCGCCGGTCTCCTCCACCGGCACGCCGTCCACCAGGCGGCCCTTGGCCCGCAGCCGGTCCAGGAAGCGGATGACCTGGCGGGCGTGCTGGCCGATGTCGTCGGACCCCTTCTTGAACTTGTCGAGCTCCTCGATGACCTGGAAGGGCAGAACCACTTCGTTATCGGCAAACCCGGTCAGGGCAGAAGGGTCGTACAGGAGGACGCTCGTGTCGAGGACGAAAGACTTCTTGGCCATCTCGGCTCCTTTGGCGGCCTGGCGGCTGCGGCCTTATCGTATACATCGGAAATTGGGGGAGCAAGGTTGAGCGAAGACTGACAAAGTGACGGAGTGACGACATTTAGCCGCCCAGCTTGCTGGGCGCGTTCACCCCCCGCCGCAGGTCGGCGACGGCGCTCGACTTGGCCTCGGCTGGGGCGGCGCACTGCTCGACATCCCCAATGACGCCCGCGAGCGATTGCTCGAACGCCGCGAGGGCCGCCTTCTGGGCTTGGGGGTCTTTGTCTGCGGCGGCGAGAAGCTGTGCTTTGAGGGCGAGGAGCGACGCCGGGGCCTTGTCCTTGAGGCGCCAGGCCGCCCGATACAGCGCTTCAAGCGGATGGTCGCCGGGGTTGCGCCACCGGTTGGGCGGGGCAGGGAGATTCAGGTCCGGCTCCGGCCGGCGACGGTCGTCGAAGTAGGGCGTAACGCCGTGCCACCCGTCGCGGGCGAGAATCGTGAGGGGATGCGAGAGGAGCCTCGCGCGCTCGGCCTCCGCCAGGGGCATCGACGCCTTGAACTCCACGGGGGCGCTCCGCTTGGGATCTGCCGCCCGCAGCGTGACGTCGACCGCCGCCTTGGCGATCCGGGCCGTCAGGCCGATGCGGTGGCCTCCCGCGGCCATCGCGCTTCGGACGTCCTGGGGAATCGACACGGTCCTCTTCTCCATGCCGAGGTCCGCGCCGTCCATGACGAGCGTGGCGCCCTCGTTGATGAGAAGTTTCAGGCATCCCGGCCGGCCGCCGAACCGCATGGCGGCGTCGAACGCGCGGGCGCCCTCCGCCTGGAAGTACCGGACGCGGAGGCGGTGCATGCCCGCCGAGAGTTTCACGGTGCCGGTCATCTCCTGGGCGTTGTGCGTGCCGCCGTTATCGACCACGAGGTCGCCGTTGACCCACAGCCAACTTCCGTCGTCGCTCGTGGTGCTGAAGGTGTACGCGTCCTCCTTCTCGGCGCGGAGCCAGCCGTCCCACTCGACGATGAAGTTGTTCTTGAGGCCCTGCGTGATGGAGCGCGGCAGCTCCAGCGCGACGGCCGGATCGAGGCTCTCGCCCAGCCGCGCGCCGTTCTTCACGTCGTCCGGCTTGGCGCCCTTGGCCGTCACCTTGTCGAGCCGGTACGCCGTGACCTTGATGCCCGGCTTCTTGCCGGCCTCGTCGGCGAAGAGGATGCCGCCGGGGATCGGCTGAAGGTCGGCCGTGCCCACCAGGCCCAGGCCGATCCCCGCCCGCCCCTCGCCGGGGCTGCGCGAGAAGTCGATCAGGCATCCAACCGACGGCTCCGCCACGCCGCGCTCGACGGGACCGACCAGGGGCGACATGGCGTGCAGCGGGTAATCCATCCGCCACGGCTGAAACGCGGGCTTTTCGCCCGGCGGCAGGTACACGTCGGTCTCCGAGAGC
>JAPLML010000072.1 GCA_026387055.1 Planctomycetota bacterium
CGATCACCGGATCACCTCGGCCTGGCATGAGCCTTCTCGAACGCGTCGAGTTCCTGGTTCACGCGGGCCGCCAGTTCCGCCAGGCCCGCGAGTTGGTCGTTGCCGTAGGCGCCCTTGGCCCGCATGATCTGCGGGACGCAGGGGAGCTCGCGGAGGGCGGCCAGCGGCGCCCCCGCCTGGATGGCCGCGCGCCCGCGGCGATACAGCGTCAGGATGATCCTCAGGAGCGCCACCTGGCGCTCGGGCGTGCAGTACGAGTCCACCTCGTCATACGCGCTCTGGGCCAGGAAGCCGTCCTTGAGCATCTCGGCCACGAAGAGGATGAGCCGCTGCGTGTCGGGCAGGACGTCGGGGCCGACGAGCTTGACGATCTGCTGGAGGCGCTCCTCGCGCTGGAGCACGGTCATGGCCTCGGTCCGCGCTTCCGACCAGTCGGGCGCCTCCTTCTCCCACCACGCGGCCACGTCCTCGATGTACTCCGAGTACGACCGCAGCCAGTGGATCGACGGGTAGTGCCGCGCGTAGGCCAGCTCGGTGTCGAGCGCCCAGAAGCAGCGGATGAAGCGCCGCGTGTGCTGCGTGACGGGCTCGGAGAAGTCGCCGCCGGGCGGGCTGACGGCGCCGACGATGCTGACCGACCCCTTGTCGCCGCCGAGGGTGGTGACCGCGCCGCCGCGCTCGTAGAACTGGGCGAGGCGCGTCGGCAGCGTCGCGGGGAATCCTTCCTCGGCCGGCATCTCCTCCAGGCGGGCGGCCAGCTCGCGCAGCGCCTCGGCCCACCGGCTGGTCGAGTCGGCGAACACGGCCACGTTGTAGCCCATGTCGCGGTAGAACTCGGCCAGCGTGATGCCGGTGTAGATCGAGACCTCGCGGGCCGCCACGGGCATGTTCGACGTGTTGGCGATCAGGATGGTCCGCTCCATCAGCGGCCGGCCCGACCGCGGGTCCTTCAGCTCCGGAAACTCCCGCAGCACTTCCGTCATCTCGTTGCCGCGCTCGCCGCAGCCGATGTAGACGATGATCTCGGCGTTCGACCACTTGGCGAGCTGGTGCTGGGTGATGGTCTTGCCGGTGCCGAAGCCGCCGGGGATGGCCGCCGTGCCGCCCTTGCCGAGGGGGAAGAACGTGTCGATGATCCGCTGGCCGGTCACGAGCGGCTCCATGACGCGCAGGCGCTGACGGATGGGCCGCGGGACGCGCACGGGCCACGGCTGCAGCATCGTGACGTCCTTCGGCCCGGCGGCCGTCTCGATGACGGCGATCTTGTCGGCCAGCGTGTACTCGCCCTTGCCGGCCAGCCACTTGAGGTCGCCGGAGAGGCCCGGCGGCACCATCACGCGGTGCTTGACGAGCGGCGTCTCGGCGACCTCGCCGAGACAATCGCCCCCGGCGACGGGCCGGCCGGCGGCCGCGCGCGGCTCAAACGGCCACGGCTTCGCCACGTCGAGGGCCGGCACCTTTTCGCCGCGGCGGATCCACGCCCCGCTGTGGGCCTGGATGGCCGGCAGCGGCCGCTGGATGCCGTCGTAGATGTTCCCGATGAGGCCCGGCCCCAGGCTCACCGAGAGCGGCGCGTAGGTGCGACGGACGGGCGCGCCGGGCTTCACCATCGAAGTATCTTCATATACCTGGATCGTCGCGCGGTCCTCGATGATGCGGACGACCTCGCCCACCAGACCCATCGCGCCGACCTCGACAACCTCGTACATCCCGGCCCCGCGCATCCCCATCGCATGGACGATCGGTCCGCTGACGCGCGTGATGACGGGGCCCGGATCTCCTGGTTGGGGCATGGTTACGACTCCTTCCCGGCAGGGCCGGCGCCGGCCAGCGACGTGCGGGCGCCGATCTGGCGGCGCAGGATCGGCCAGAACCGATCGAGGCGCGCGGCGAGGCTGTTGTCCCAGACCTGGCGTCCGTCGGCGTCGCGGACGATCACACCGCCGTCGATCTTCGCGCCGGCGGCGTCAACGGCCACCTGGAGACCCTCGCGGCCGGCGCGGCGGACGACCTCTTCGGCGAGGCCCGCGCCGAGGGCCTGGCGGTCGGCGTCGGAAAGTTGGAGGACGAAACTCGCGCCTTCCATCCGCCCGACAGCCTCGGCGGCCAGGCGCACCACGGTCTCGCGGTAATCGAAGCCCTCGCGCGCCAGGATCCTCCGGCAGGCCTCGTCGCGGATGCCCTGGAGCACCTCCTCGGTGCGGGTGTTGCGGCGGCGCAAGGTTTCGAGGATCACGCTCGCCAGGATGAGCCCGCGGCGGTTCTCGGCGTCTTGCTGAGGACCCGTATTCGTAGCCGTCACTTACTCCTCCTCCTTCTGGCCGATGCGGATGCCGATGGCCTCCTGGACAAAATCGCCGAGGGTCTTGCGTCCGCGCATCGGACCGCCGGGGCCGGGAACCTCGACCACCAGGGGCCGCACCTGGGCCGCGCGGACGGCGTCGACCTCGGCCCGTATCCCCGCCGCCACCACGTCGGTCAGGATGACAACGCCGACGTCGCGGCTCGCGGCGGCCGCGCGGAGCGCTGCGGCGGCCTCCGACGGCGCCGTCACGGCCCGGCCTTCCACGCCGGCCAGCCTGAAGCCGCGGACCGTGTCCTCATCGGCGATGCAGTAGAACTTCACGGCGCGCCTCCGCCCTCACAGCTTGAGCCAGAGCATGATGGCAATGGCGAACCCGAGCACCGCCAAGCCTTCGGCCAAGCCGATGAAGAGGACCGTCCGGCCCATCAGCTCGGGCTTCTCGGTGATCGCACCGAGGGCCGCCGTGCCCACCCTGGCCACGGCGTAGGCCGCGCCGAGGATGCTGATGCCGACCGACAGCGCCGCCGCGAAAGCCAGGCTCAACGTCCGATACGCCTCAGGCACAGGGCCCGCAGCGGGGACCCCTTCGGCCGCCGCGACCGACGCCATGCCCACCAGACCCACCAGCGCCAGACCCATCACCCAGTAACGCCCGTTCATCGCCGAACCTCCTCCTATCCTTGAGGTGACTACGCCCTCGAGCAGGATGGCGACGACGTTGCCCACGACGATGACCGTTACGCCGAAGACGGTGCCCAGGCCGCCGGGCAGGCCCTTCTCGAACTCCTCCGCAATCGCGAACGCCGCCATGAGGACCGCCGCGTGGCTCATCGCGTACGCCGCCAGTCGGACGAAGCTGATCGTGTTGGCCAGGTACCCGAGGATCGTCTCGAAGGCCTCGACGGCCGACTCGACGACAGCCTCGCCCAAGCCACCCTCGCCGTGCCCGCCGCCGTGCTCCGCATGGCGCCTGGCAAGGAGGAAATGCAGCGGCTCCTTGACCGCCACCGCCAGGAGCGGCAGCCCAAGCATCGCCAAGACCACCCACGCGGGCACCTCGCCCGCGTGGAAGACACCGACGTACAGCAGCAGGCCCAGGCATCCCCAGTAGAACGCAACGCCCGCCAGGCCGAAGCGGCCCATCAGGGCGCCCAGCAGGTCGCCGTGGCGCAAGCGGTTGATGATGTTCAGGACCAGCCCCAGGCTTATCAGAAGCACCCCGAAGGCGACCGCCGCCACCATCAGCATGAGCGGGCTGCCTTTGAGGGGGTCGGTGCCCAGTGCGTGCCCGCCGATCTCCGTCACGCCGAAGTAGCTGCCGTAATAGATGCCGAAGCCGACGCTCGACAGGCCGAGGCACAGGATCAGTTGGCCCGCGTCCCTGACCTGGACCGTGCGCCCTTTCACGAGGAGCGCCAGGCCCACGAGCGCCACGACGAGGCCGTTCCCCGCGTCGCCGAACATCATGCCGAACATGAGGACATAGGAGATCGCAACGAAAAGCGTGGGCTCAAACTCGCGGTACGCCGGCAGGCCGTAGTTCGCCACCAGCATCTCGAAGGGCCGCAGAATCCGCGGATGCCGCAGCAGGATCGGGACCTCGTGTTCCGGAACGCCGCCGGCGTCAACCGCTTCGGCGGCACAGCGGCCGGACGTGATCTCGCGCAGGTGCTGCCGCACGCGCGGAAGGTCCGACGCCGGGACCCACCCCGTGATGAGGACCGTGGCGTCGGTGCGCGGGAAGTTCTGCTCGGCCTCCAGGATGAGCCGCTCTTGTGTGACCGCGTGCTGAAGGTCCGCCATCGCCTGGGCCGACTGCTCGCCGGCGTCGCGGACCTCGCCGGCCGCGACGGCCAGCGCGGCGGCGGCCTGCGACTCTTCCTCGCGGGTCCGGGCGGCGAGGCGCTCAACCGTCTCCCCTTCGCCGAGCGCGAGGGCGTCGTGGCGGAAACCCACGGGGCCAAGCGCCGTCTCGAGGGCGTACTGGCCCTTGCGGCTGGTGATGGCGATGACGTGCCGGCGGCCCTCGCGCTCCGGAAGCGCCAGGAGCACCACGTTCTCGCCGAGCACCTTCTGGAGGTCCTCCAGGTTCTCGGCCGGGAGGCTGCCGGTGGCGAAATGGAGGAAGGACGCGCCGCCGAACTCTTGCATCGGCAGATGGAGACCCTCGTACGCGGTCGCCTGTTCGAGCATCCCCGTGGCCTGGCCCCACCGCTGCTGCGTGGCCTGGCGGCGCGAGAGGACGTCGGCGGCCCGCGCCTCGATCGGCTTCAACTGCCGGTCCGCTTCATCCAGGCCCGTCGGGGGCGGTTCGGCGGACGGAGGCGCAGCGGCCTCCATGTCCAGGCTGCGGCGGAGCGTCTCGATCCGCCCCACCAGATGATCGCACCGCGCCAGCTCGGCCGTGTGATCCGGCGGCGCCTGCGGCGCCGTCTCCGGACCTGCCGGCTGCCGCACGAGGTGGACAGCGCCGAGATGCCCGAGGCCGCGCACCACGGTGTACTCGTCCCGTTCGAGGACAACGACGCTCAGCCGCTGCATGGCCACGGGCTTAAACACGTCGGGCCTCCGCGGGCGGGCGAGGGACCATGCAGAGGCGCAAGTCGTCGACGGACATGCCGGCCCGAATGCCCTCCGATGCCGCAATCAGGTTCGCGAGTTCCACCCGCCGCAGGACGACGTACGCCACAAGG
>JAPLML010000716.1 GCA_026387055.1 Planctomycetota bacterium
ACGACCGCTCGCTCGTCACGGCCGACGTGGCCTCCTACCAGCCCAACCCGTGGGGCCTCTTCGACATGCACGGCAACGCGGCGGAGTGGACCCGGACGGCGTACCGGCCGTATCCGTACCGCGAGGATGACGGGCGGAACGAGGCGACGGCCGAAGGGGAGAAGGTGGTCCGCGGCGGATCGTGGTACGACCGGCCCGCGCGGTGCCGGTCGGCGTTCCGCCTGAGTTACCCGCCGTACCAGCCCGTCTTCAATGTCGGCTTCCGGGTGGTCTGCGAGGATGCGCCGAAGCAGGTGCTGACGGCGGGGGCGAAGCCATAGGGTCGCGTTCGGCCTTTCGCGCCCGCCGCGGAAGCGGCGGGAGACGGTGGATGGGTGGATCTGCCGCCGCTTCCACAGGGGGCCTGTATTGCTTTGACTCCCCCCCGGTCCGGCGGTATCGTAGCGGCCCGTATTCGTCCGGGAGAGCCGCGTGGCCGCTTATGCGCTGACGATTTTCCTGAGCGCCTTCCTCCTGTTCCAGGTTCAGCCCCTGATCGGCAAGTACATCCTGCCGTGGTTCGGCGGGGGGCCGGCCATCTGGACCACCTGCATGCTCTTCTTCCAGACGGTGCTTCTGGCGGGGTACGCCTACGCGCACCTCGTGCGGACGCACCTCAAGGAGCGGCACCAGGCGGTGGTTCACACGGCGCTGCTGGTGGCGGCGGTCCTGCTTCTGCCGATCGCACCTTCGGCGGCGTGGAAACCCGACCAGGCGGGGGACCCGACGTGGCGGATCCTGGCGGCGCTGGCGGCGAGCGTGGGGGTGCCGTACTTCGCCCTGTCGGCCACGAGCCCGCTGCTCCAGGCGTGGTTCAGCGCCACGTATCCGGGCCGGTCGCCGTACCGGCTGTACGCGCTTTCGAACGCGGGGTCGCTCCTGGCGCTGGCGAGTTATCCGTTTGCGATCGAGCCGGCGCTGCGCCTGAAGACGCAGGCGCTGGGGTGGTCGGCCGGATTCGTGGTATTCGTGATCCTCGGCGGGCTGGTCGCGTCACGGTTGTGGCGGATGGACCCTGCGCCGGCCGCGGCGGAATCGCCGAGCGGCCAGGGCGATGTCGCCCCGCGGCCCGGGTGGGGGACGTGGGTGCTCTGGCTCCTCTTGCCCGCGTGCGGGTCGGTGATGCTCCTGGCGGTCACGAACCAGATGTGCATGGACGTTGGGGTGGTGCCGTTCCTGTGGGTGCTGCCGCTGAGCCTGTACCTGTTGACCTTCATCCTGTGTTTCAGCAGCGGCCGCGTCTACTGGCGGCCGGTGTTCTGGCCGCTGCTGGCGGCGTCGGCGGGGGTCACTCTCTGGCTGCTGCTGAAGGGCGTGTACCTGGGGATCGTGTGGCAGGTGCTCGGCTACAGCGGGGTGCTGTTTGTCTGGTGCATGGTCTGCCACGGAGAACTCGCCCGCCTGAAACCGAGCCCGCGACGGCTGACGGCGTTCTACCTGATGTCGGCGGCGGGCGGGGCGGTGGGGGGCCTCCTGGTCACGGTCGGGGCGCCGCTGGTGTTCAGCGGGTACCGCGAACTGCACTACGGGCTTCTCGCGTGCCTGACGTTGGCGGCGGCGGCATACCTGCACGAGAAGTCGCCGCTGGGGCAGTGGCGCCCGATGTGGAAGTTCGTCCTGTTCGTCACCGCGAGCCTGGCCGTGTTCGTGAGCACCACCATCGGCCTGGGGCTCCAGATTCAGGTGGAACAGGAACGCACGGTCTCGATCTCCCGCAACTTCTACGGCGTCCTCCAGGTGGAGAAGTATGGGCGGGACGAAGACCCTGAGAGCGTGTACTACGTCCTGCGTCACGGCCGCATCCTGCACGGGTGCCAGTACATCTCGGAGCCGCTTCGGCGGAAGCCCACGGAGTACTACTGGGAGAAGACGGGCGTGGGGCTGTCGGTCCTGAACCGGCGGCCGGGGTCGCCCCTGCGGGTGGGGGTGGTGGGGCTGGGCACGGGCACGATGGCCGCCTACGGCCGCGCGGGGGACGTCTATCGCTTCTACGAGATCAATCCCCAGGTCCAGCGGCTGGCCACGACGGAGTTCACGTATCTTCTCGACAGTGCGGCCCGGTGCGAAGTGGTCCTGGGCGACGCGCGGCTGTCGCTGGAGCGCGAGCCGCCGCAGCAGTACGACGTCCTGGCGCTCGACGCCTTCACGAGCGACGCCATCCCGATTCACCTGCTGACGTTGGAGGCGTTCGAGATCTACCGGCGGCACCTGAAGCCCGACGGCGTCCTGGCGGTGCACGTCTCGAACCGGTTCCTGGACCTGCAGCCGGTGGTGGTGGGGCTGGCGCAGAAGCTGGGGATGGCGTCGGCGGTCATCCATTCGGACGACGACGGGAGCCGGCCGGAGCTTTCGTACGCCACGTGGATTCTCGTGACCGAGGACCGGGACTTCCTGGAAAGTCCGGCCATCCGACCGGCCATCGCCAAGCCGGACGAAGGTGCGTTCACGCCGCGGCAGTGGACCGACGACTACAGCGACCTTTTCAGCATCCTCAAGTAGGCCGGGGCGCAGCCCCGGCATGTGTCTAGCGAGTGTGCCATTGTCCCAATAGTAGTTGTGGCACGGCCGGCTTGTCCGGCCGGGGGTCGCCGCGGCGAGCGCCGGCCACATTCCCCACGGCCGGACAAGCCGGCCGTGCCACACCTGCCGGGGTACGCTGAATATGTACCAGCCGCGGCAGTTCATTCGGACGGTGGCGTGGGGATGCCGGAGCCGCGCCCCGGCCTGCGCCTGAAGCAGGGCGTGTAAGATTGGGCAAGGGAGGCGACCGGGGCCGGGGAAAAAACTGCGCCCGCACTGAATAGAGGCGCCGCGTGTCCGTCTATAGGCTAGCGAGCGCCCTGAGGGGTCTACCCAGAGGTTGTTCTAGGTCAATGGCTTTTCGTCTTGACGAGGGCCGAAAGCCGTGCTAGAAGTGGTCCCCATTGGATTCTGTGGAGAAACACGTTGTCCGCCAGTGACACGCCCAAAGGCGGTCTGTCTTTACTCTCTGTTCTCGCCGAATGAAAGGAGTTCCGGGTCATGTTGAGCCATGGCGCGAAGCACACGAGCGATCCCGAGCGGAACCTTCCCCAGTTCGAGGGCCTGGAGTCCCGTGTGCTCCTGACGACCCTGGACGCGGGGGACATGTTCATCTACCGCGACTCCAACGGGCACCTGGTGCGCGTGGAGTTGGAGTCGGTTGACGTGACCGGCCTCGGGCGTGAGACCGGCGTGGGCCAGGTCGAGCTGATGAAATGGGTCGGCGCGGCGCCGGCGGGCAACGTGTTCGACATGCCCGGCCGGTTGAACGGCGTGAGCGTGGTGCCGGACATGTTCGGCGAGGGCATCACCGGCGGCTGGCTGGACGGGGCCGACTGGAATACGGGCCTGTCCGCCGTGACCGCCATGGGTTCCTTCTCCACCACGCAGGTATGGGCGTACGACAGGGTCACCAAGGGGATGTACGTGATTAACCCCGTGGCCCACACCGTCGTGGCGGCGAACATGAGCCTTCTCCCGAATCAGAACGTCTACTCGATGGCCGTCGTTCCCCCCGGCGGCGGCAGGAACGCCATGCTGTTCATCTGGGGTACGCATAAGTACACCTACCTGCCGGCGGGCGCCACGCAGCCGGTCGAGACCACCATCACGGGCATGTTCCGGTATAACGTCGTCCTGGGAACCAACACAGCGACCCACATTCCCGTCCCCGATCCCGACAACCCGGGCCTCACCAAGCCGGCGGTGGAAACCCAGGGGACGCCTCTGCCCATTCTGACGTGGGACACGGGCCAGAGCACGCTCTATGGCACAGACGGCACCATCCTCTATACCGTTGACGGAATGGCCGGCGGCCTGTCGGATTCCTTCCCGTGTTATAACACCGCCACCGGCACGGCCGTGTCGAACGTCACCGCCCTGTCGCTACATGGCGGCGTTTTGTACGGCGCGGGGGACAACAACAAGCTCTTCACGATCGTGATCAACTACGTCGACCGGCGGGCCGACTGCACGTGGATCCAGACGACCGGCCGCACGCACGGCGCGGGCGGCGGGCCCGGCCCGGTCCATGGCCTTTTCTCGACCGGCACGGGGCCGGCCGATCCGCTCTATGACTTTGTCAGGGATGGCAACCGAACGCTCATACGCACGGTGAACGCCCATCCGACGCGGAATGCGGACATCTTCTCGGTCTACATCAACCAGGCGGACCGGTATACCACCCTCACGATTACTCCCATATCGGAGAACTGGGACCATCGTGTAAATACCATGGACTGGGTGACCCCGCTCACGTGGGACGTCCTCTTGTACGACAACCCCACGTTCCCGCCCCTGCCGGACTTCCAGCGGCCGCTGGTGTCGGCGATGCACCTGAACCCCCCGCCGAACCCCAACAGGGTGGTGGACGTCTGGGCGACCGCCGGGTCCGGGTCGGTCCTGATCGGCGGCACGCCGTTCCCGACGGTGGTAGCGAATCCTGACCAGAACGTGGCCGTCGGCATCGTGGATCCCTTTGTGCTGGTGGCCGGTCCGTTGGGCGTCTTCCCCGCCGGGCCCCTGTACGCGGGCATTGCGATGCCCGATGCGACGTCCCCGGACCCCGCCCCCCATGTCAAGGCCATGGACATGGGGCGGATCCTGGTCGCCGGAACCGTGGCCGGGCGGGTCCAGGTCACGGGCAGCCTCGACGTCTTCGAGGCCGGCCAGGTGTGGGGCGACGTCCGCGTCGGCTACGATGCCAACAGCATCATCGTGCACACGGACTATGGCTACGGCGCTCCGGGGCACTGGCTTAACAACGCCCACAACATGACCGCGAGCCTCTCCAACGCGCTGGTCGACGTGGGCGGGACCCTGCGCGAGATGAACGTGTGGGGGAACATGTACGGCGAGGTCAACGCCGTCGGGAGCACCAACCTGGCGCGCGAAACCGTGCCGGCCGACCCGGCCATGGCCCCGTACGCCGATTACAACGCCGAGCCCATCTGGGAGATGGAACACAAGCCCTATACGTATGGGTCTCGGCAAGACCCCTTCTACGTGGACGGGTGGCCGAACGCGCTGCGCCTGCACTGGACGACGCACGGCGAGTTGGTGACTGTGAACAACGACCTCAAGGTGCCGCATCCAGCGCCGGCCCTGCCGCCGCTGCCGGAGGCGGCCTTTGCGGATGCACAGTATCTCTATACTTCCGAGAGAGACATCATGGTGTGGGGGACGCTGGGCACCGGCGGCTACACGGACATGCCCAACAATCCCGACGCCCACCTCTATTTCGATCCCCCCTTCGGCCCGCCGAATCCTTGCGCCGCGCCGGACGGCGTGGACCCGCCGGACTACACGGATACGTACGCCCTCACCATGATGGCCGGGCAGACGATCGTCCTGGACGCCCGGACGGCGGACTTCCTCGAGTTCGGCCGCTACCCCCTGCTTTACTTCATCGACGGGCACATGACGGATCGGCGCCTGGGGGACCAGACCTTCACATGGGACAGCCTGGACCTGCTCAACGTTCACCGCCTGAAGGTGGAGTTGATGGACGCGGGCGGGCAGCTCATGGGCTCGGTGGGCTGGGAGACGGTCGAGGATTACCGCGGCGGCACCCGCCTGGGGAACGGCGGCACGCAGGAGCCTCTGACCTTCACCGCGCCGGGGGCTGGTCTGTATTACGTGGTGGTGACGGCCCTGGAACAGGACGTCCACGGCCACTACACGCCGCCGTGGGCCTACTCGCTCTTCGTTGATAATGCGACGCCGGCCAGCCTGGGCGCCCTGCGCGTCAAGGGCAACCTGGCGCCACTGTACACCCTTCTGCATGATAACGGCCTTGTTGTGAAGGCGCCCGAGCGGTTCCGCGACGTCGCCGTTCAGAACGGCAACCTGGGGGCCATCGAGGTCGGCGGCAATGCCAACGGCGTCTTGGCGCTCGTGATGGGCAACCACGACCTGACGAGCTTCCGCGCCGCGGCGATGGACGGGAACTCCATCGCCAGCGATTCCAACGTGGGCCTGATCCACGCCCGGACGGGAGGCATGAACGCCACCATCGTTGCGGGGGCGCGCGACGACCAGTGCAACGACGATGCGGTCATTCAAAACGTCATCGTCGCCGGGGATCTCCAGAGCAGGGCCACCTTCAACGGCAGGGACCAGATCCACCAGGGCATCTGGTCCAGCGGCAGCATCGGGGCGGTGGAAGTCGGCGGCACGGTGTGGGGCACGGTGGACTTCCGGGTCGACGGCAACAGCACGAAGGACCAGCAGGACTCGTGGGGCGGCCGGCTCGACATGCTCCACGTCAGGGGCAGCTGGGGCGGGACGGGCCCGATCGGCGTGCCGACCCTGACCCACGTGGCCAATTCCGACATCGGTATGGTGAAAATCGACGGGGCGATTTGGATCTGGCTGGCCGGGGACCCTGCGCCCAGGGTACTCCAGCCGGTGTCTGGTTCAGGTTCGCCGATCATGGATGATGACGGCGGCGCGCGGTTCCAGATCTCCACGGGCGTGCAGGTCGACGCCCAGGGCCAGCCCTTGATGATCCCGGATCCGAATGATGCGACCAAGATGATCGGCGTTCCCGGCACGTTCGAGTATTACGTCCTTCCGGTGGGCGACGGCAGCACCCCTTACCCCACCCCGGGCAGCAAGGCCGGCGGCGTTCTAACGCGGGTCAACCTTATCGGTCCCGCCACGATGAGTAACCTGTCCGGCGGCAACGTGATGGACATCGGTCACCTCAATCTGACCGGCTTCGGCAACTTCAGCATCGGCTATGGCGGCTCCCCCACAGGCCAGAAGGGCGGGGTGAACGTCTATTACGTCAACGGGACCAATGTGGATGCCTTCTCGAACACCACGCCCGGCGGCGCGGTGGTCAGCGGCGATTTCACGACGTCCCTGAAGGTGCTGGAAGTCAAGGGCAACCTCGGACGCTTCATCGGCGACGCCGGGGAATGGGTGCCGGGCAATACGCTGGTGCCGGGCATTCCGCTGCCGCAGACCATGCCGGTGGCCGCGGTGGCGCAGCTCCCATGGACGCCGACGTCGATCGATCCGGCCTTCCCCACGCAGTATCCTCAGATGGGGTGGTACGCGAGCCGGGTCAACGGCGTCTCGATCACGGGCGACCTGGGCCGGGCGAGCATCGGCGGCTGGCTGGGCGACCTGGTGGTCAGCGGCAACGCGCCGAGCATCACGGTCAACAGCGACCGCGCGACGGCCGCCGGCGGCTTTGACGGCGTGGTCGGCGTGGTGCACACCGGCGGGGACCTGGGCTCGATCGACGTGGGCGACGGCCTGAAAGACGACGGGTCGGGCGCCTGGCCGATGGCGGGTATCTTCTCGAACCACAATATCGGGACGGTCAGCATCTCGGGCCCCGGGCACGTGCTCGACGGGGCGGTGCTGGCCATCGGCGATCCGGCCGGCCTGCGGATTCCGAACGTGCCGGAGCCCATCGCGGCCATCGGGGCCGTCCGGGGCACGGGCGGGGCGATTCTGACCGCCCTTATCGCCTCGCCGTCGACCATGGCCCGCGTCCCTGCGGGCCCCAGCCTGGACGTCTGGCAGCCGGATACGGGCATGCTCATGCCCAGCGGGTGGATCGGAACGGTCAGCTTCAGCGGGCCGGGGGCGGCGATCACCGGCGCGGAAGTCTTCGGCGCGAACATCGGCAAGATCGAAACCACCGGCGGGTCCAACGGCATCGACCGCAGCTTCTTCACGGGCGCCCGGGTGGCGGCCAACCTCCGGGGCATCGCCCAGGCGCTGGCCGACGGGCCCGGCCTCTCGAACTCGATGTTCATGACGAACGGCGGGCGGATCGGCGACGTGCGCGGCACAGGCCCGGCTTCCGACGTCCGCCTGAACGTGTTCGACTCCACGAGCGGGCTGGATGAAGTCAGCGGAAGGGATATCTACAACAACGAGTTCAGGATCCCCGGCACCATCGAGCGGATGATCGCCAAGCGCGACGTCAACGTCAACATCGGCAGCACGATCGGCTCGATTCTGAACCTCCAGGTCGGCGGCGATTTCGCCGGCAACATGTTCGCCATCGCCTCCAAACTCCAGAACGTGAAGATCGGCGGGAAATTCTACCACTCGACCCTGAACTTGCACGGCCCCGAGGGTTCGCACCTGGGCGTCCTGGACGTGGTCGGCAGCATCTCCGGGACCATCACCGTGGCCGGTTCGATTGACGTCATCCGGTCGAAGGACGCCATCTCGGCCTCCATCACGACCGTCCTGGACCCCTCCAGCCCGATCAGCCCCGACGTGGGCGAGATCACGGCCGCCAAGGGGTTCACCGGCGAGTTGACCGTCGCGGGGAACCTCGGCAAGTTCACCAGTTACACCAGCCTGGGCCTGAATCCGGAAACGATCCCGAATCACGTGCCCAAGCGGATCGACATCGCCGGCAACCTCGGCATCCTGAAGGTCACGCCGGCCACGAAGGGCCAGATCACGAACCTCTACACCGCCTTCTACGTGGGCGGCAGCGCCGATACGATCGACGTGTACGGCACCCTGGCCGCCGACGTCACCATCAACGGGTACCTCAAGAACCTGACCCTCAACGGCGACATGGGCTACGCGTACCCCGACTGGGATGGCGACGGCCAGCCGGACGTCGGGGGCAACCTCACCGTCTACGGCGCGATTGAGAAGATCGCCCTGGCCCCCGGCGCCAGCATCGTCGGCAACCTGACCACGGGCGCGACCATCAAGAGCCTCGTCCTGTCGGACAACACCGGCGATCCGGCCCGGGGCAACATCCAGGGCAACGTCACGACGCTCAACGGGTCGATCGAGAACGTCACGGTCACCGGCGGCTCCATCCTGGGCAACCTGACGTCCGGCGGCAAGATCGGCAAGGTCACGGTCAAGGGTACGAAGGGCACGGCCAAGACGCCGGGCGAGCGCGGCGACGTCAGTGGCGACATCACCTCGAAGCGGGGCGGCATCGATGCCCTCACGATTACCGACGGCGACCTCTTGGGCGACGTCGACGCCCAGGGCGGCGACCTCCTCGCGCTTATGCTCACCAACGGCAGCACGCAGCCGGGCAACCGCATCCGGGCCTATGGCAGCATCGGCAGCCTGGTCGTCAAGAACGGCAAGATGGCCGCCGACATCGAGGCCGGCGTCCGCCTCGACAAGCTGGACCTGACGGCCGCCGCCGGCGACCCCGACGCCCTCACGGGCAACCTGTCGGTGGGCACCGAGGCCAGGAGCCTGAAGGTCAAGGGCAACATCAACGGCTCGCAACTGGACTTCTACGGCACGCTGACCGCCCTGGGGGTCACCGGCGACCTCAACAACGTGCGCCTCTTCAGCTACGGTGACATGGGCGCCATCGCGGTCACGGGCAAGGTCAAGGACTCGGCTGTCGTCGGCGGCTTCAAGGACATCGCCGCGCCCGATCCGGACCTGGTGCACAGCTCGAATCTGAAGAGCATCTCGGCCGGCAGTTGGGAGAACTCGACCATCGCCCTGGGCGTTGACCCCGTGAACGGCACGTTCGGCGACCTCGATGATGTGCCGGCCCCCGGCACGAGCACGCTGGGCAAGATGACGCTGAAGACGGTCCCCGCCGTGGGCGGACTGATCGTTACGGATACTGGGCTGGGGGCGCCGGCCCCGGCGGGCATGGCCGTGGTGCGTGTCGACCAGGCTCAGCCGCCGCTCGACCCCGGCGGATTCCAGTTTAACGCCGCGACGAAGGTGCCCGCGCCCGATGGCACGGTGATCAAACTCACCGGCCCCGGCCAGGGCAGCTACACCGTGGCGACCGGCCAGATCGTCCTCCAAAACACGACGGCGGCCAGCAAGCTCGACATCAGCAAGACGGGCGCCGACAAGACGGTCCACGTTCTGGCCGGCGACGATGCGGCCCTGGGCGGCCTGACCTTCAAGGGTGCCGCCAAGGCCGGGAACCTGGAACTCGACGGGGCCATCGGGACTTTGAGCGCCGAGCAGGTCAGTGCGGCGCCGACCTGGAACCTCCCCGGCGGCGTCAAGCAGGCGGCCACGCCGGGTGTGGACGGGGCGACCATCACCCTCGGGTCCTTGGGCGCCTGGACCCTGGGCGGCTCGTTGACCGGTGGAAGCCTGACGGCCGACTCCATCGGCGACCTCAAGATCCTCGGCAACACGAAGGTCAAGCCCCCGGTCGTCGGCAACCTGGACACCCCGATCACCACCACGCTCGGGGCGATCAGGAACCTGGTCATCACGGGAGACGTGGGCGTTGAGCGGCCGGCCAATCCGATCACCATCACGGCCCACAGCGGCCTCGCCGCTTTCTCCGCCCGCAACGTCTACGGCGACGTCCTGGTGGAGAAGGGCGACATCGGCCTCTTCTCGGCCAACGGCGACGTCGGCAGCTACAACGACGATGACAGCCTCACGGTGGGCAACGTGGAGGTCCCGGCCGGCTACATCAAGGCGATCAAGATCACCAATGGCTCCTTCGGCCCGCCGAATTCGCCGACGGCCATTCGCAGCCTCACCGGGATCGGCAGCTTCAGCCTCCAGGGCCCGAAGGTCGGCAAGCGTCCGTCTTCCGGCGGTGTCATCAGCACCAACGGCACGATCGGCTCCATCACGGTCCTCAATGCGGTGATGTCCAGCCGCGTCCGGGCCGGCAACGGCATCCTGTCGGTCACCGCCAGCGAGTTGCGGGACGCGCTGCTGGCCTCCGGCGGCGATATCACTAAGATCGTGGTCAAGGAAGCGGACCCCAAGAGCCCGGTCAAGGGCGACGTGGTCAACACGTACATCCTCGCCGGGTTTGATCCGGCCGATGCCGGGTTCGAGTACAGGACCAACGTCAGCGCCCGCGACGTGTACGTCGACGTGGCGCGCCAGCTCGCCTTCGTCGCCGGCGGCGCCAAGGGTCTCCAGATCTTCGACGTGAGCGATCCGTTCAAGCCGTTCCGGGTGGGCGGCTACAACACTGCGGGCGAGGCCTGCGCCGTCTACGTCCTCGGCAACACGGCCTACGTGGCCGACGGGACGGCGGGGTTCCAGATCATCGACGTGACGAATGCGGCCAACCCCGCGCGGCTCGGCGGCTTTGACACGGCGGGCGCGGCGCGCGATGTGTACGTCTCGGGCACCACGGCCTACGTGGCCGACGACGACGCGGGCCTCCAGATCTTCGACGTGACCGATCCGGCCAACCCCTCGCTACTGGGCGGGTTCGACACCGCCGGCCAGGCCAACGGCCTTTACGTCGATGTCGCGAACAACCTGGTCTACGTGGCCGATGGCGACGCGGGATTCCAGGTCATCGACGTGACCGACCCGGCCGTCCCGGTTCTGGCGGGCGGACTTGACACCACGGGCACGTCGCGGAGTGTGTACGTCTCCGGCACCACCGCCTACGTGGCCGATGACGACTCCGGGCTTCAGATCATTGACGTGACCAACCCCGCCGTTCCGGCGACGCTGGGCCGCTACGTGACGAACGGCCAGGCGTACGACGTGTACGTCACGGGCACGCTGGCCTTCGTGGCCACCGACTACGACGCGGGCCTCGAGATCGTCGACGTGACCGACCCCGCGGTTCCCACGCCGAAGGGCGTGTACAGCACCAGCCGCCACGGGATGGGCGTTTTCGTCGACGCGGCGAACAGCCTGGCCTACCTTGCCGACTGGCGCGCGGGCCTTCAGATCATCAGCATCGATACGGATACGACCAAGCCGGTTCTCCGCTCGCCGGTGCGGTGGGGCGCCCCGGACCTTCGCCAGGACGAGGACAACGTCCGGATCGACGGCCAGAGCGCGGTCAAGGCGTGGCGGAACTTTGACGGGGATGCCACGAATGACACCCCCAACGCCGACCGCCTCAGCGCGGGCAGCGTGGTCAGCGTCGAGGTCGCCGGCAACATGTCCTCCTCGAGCATCGTCGCCGGCGCCGGGCCGGGAATGGACGGCTACTACGGACGCGGCGACCCGCAGCAGGTCCAGGCCACCGGCCACGATACCGGGGCCGACGATCAACTTCGCGGCGCCGGCTACGTTTGGAAGGTCGTGGTCGCCGGCCAGCTGGACGGGTCGTCAAGCGACGCCGAGCATTACGCCATCCTGTCCGCCAGCGGCGACCTCATGGCGATCGGTGGCCTGCCGACCTCGTCGGTGCCGAAGGGCGTGGGTTACGTGAAATTCAACCCGGCCTCCCCGCTGCATCACCTCTCGATCGGTACGCTGACCACCTGGGGCGGCAATCCCAGGGTCGCCAGCGTCCAGATGTCCGACAGCGAGGTCACGATCCGATTCACCCACCCCATCGATTTTTCGACCATCGTTACGCCGCAGACCGATCCCACCCGGGCGACGGCCTTCAGCGTGATCGCGTCGGTGGACAGCGATTTCACCACCGCGGGCGACAACACGGTCATCACCGATGCGCTGTCTGCGGGCGGGCTGGCCACGATCCTCAGCTATGACGAGAAAACGAACGCGGTGAGCCTCAAGCTCAGCAGCGGCAGTTGGGCGTCGGCCAGGAATCCGGTCACCAATCTGCCGATTGGCACCAATTACCTGGTCACGCTCAATAGCGACATCGTCCTCGACCGCCACGGCAACAAGCTGGACGGCGAATACGTGGGCCGTTTCCCGTCCGGCAACGGCCTGGTGGTACAGAATGGGGAGCCGAACTTCACGTATCGCCTCACCTATGGCGATGCTGGCGCGGTCGGAGGCATCACGGACCTCACCCTGACCGATCCCCCGCAGGGCACCCCGGGGACCCCGCCGTTCGCGGTCCCGCCGATCCTGTGGACCAACCAGGTGCTCACGATCGACGGCCGGCTCGGCGACAACGCGTACTGGTCCCCGCTGCCGCCGCAGCAGAAGCCGCTGCCCGAGATGGACGTGGATGAGTATATGTTCGACGTCCAGCCGGGCGACGTCGTCTATGCCTGGACGTCCAGCATGGTCATGTATATGGTGATGCCGGGATCGGCCACGTTGCAGGCATCGCTCAGCGGGTTCGGCTACCAGGCCACCAGCGCCGGCACCGTGAGTGTGGCCGTCGAGTTCGGGGGCTACCTGGGGCCCTACACGCTGAACATCCTGAAGTTCAACGACGGCAACAGCAACTTCGGCTTCGAGCCCAACGCCGTTTCCGTCTCGGGCAATCTGGCCTTCGTGGCCGGCGGCAGCCAGGGTCTCCAGATCCTCGATGTGACGAATCCCGCCAACCCGGTGCTCCAGGGCGTCTATCCGAGCGCCGGCGAGGCCTACGGCGTCTACGTCGTGGGCAACCTGGCCTACGTGGCCGATGGGACGGCGGGCCTCCAGATCCTCGACGTAACGGATCCCGCCAATCCCGTCCAGCAGGGCGGATATGACACCGCCGGCGTGGCCACCGGCGTCTATGTCGTGGGCAACACGGCCTACGTGTCCGACGGCGCGGCGGGGCTCCAGATCATTGACGTCACGGATCCCGCCAACCCGGTGTTCCGCGGCACGTACGACACCGCGGGCACGGCCCAGGGCGTCTACGTCGCGGGCAACCTGGCCTACGTGGCCGATGGCGAGGCGGGCCTTCAGATCGTCGACGTGACGGTCCCCGCCAACCCGGTGCTCCAGGGCGGACTCGACACCGCGGGCACGGCCCGGGGCGTCTACGTCGCGGGCAACCTGGCCTACGTGGCCGATGGCGAGGCGGGCCTTCAAGTCATCGACGTGACGGATCCGGCCAACCCCGTGCTCCAGGGCGGGTTCGATACCGCGGGCTCGGCGCGGAGCGTCTACGTCGCGGGCAACCTGGCCTACGTGGCCGACAGCCGGGGCGGCATGCAGATCGTCGACGTGACCGATCCCGCCAACCCGGTGCTCGCGGGCGGCTTGGCCACCCCAGGGGCGGTCAACGGCGTGTACGTCGTGGGCAACCTGGCCTACCTGACCGACGGCTGGCCGGGATTCCAGGTCGTCGACGTGACCGATCCCGCCAACCCGGCGCTCTTGGGCGGCAACGACATCAATGTCGCCGCCGACTCCACGCAGCATCCGACGGTGATCGACTGGAACGGCAACGTGGCCCAGCCCGCGGAATCCGACCAGGAAATCCTCGGGCCGGACGACATCGACGTGTTCGCGCTCGGCGATCCGAACGATCCGACCACCTTGCTGCCCACGTACACGCGCCTCACGCTGGAGCTGGAAACGGCCCTCATCGGCAGCCGCATGACGCCCAAGATGGCGGTCTTCAACTCCAAGGGCGACCTGGTGGGCAACATCTTCTTCGGCGAGGAGCCCCTGCCCAAGACCGACATCGGCAAGGTCACCGTTGACGTGACGCTCCGCGGCAGCGTCCTCCTGCCGGCCGACGATCATTACTATGTCGCGATCTCGGGCATGGTCCCGAGGGACTTCGCCGATCTGATCACCACCGACCGCGACATCGGTCCCTACAAGCTGACCGTCACGAAGACGGATCCGCCGGCGGGACCGCTCCCGGCGTTCCCGATGCAGCGCGTGTATCTCGACTTCAAGGGAGACGACGCGGCTTTCCTGAAAGAGGTGTTCGGACCCAGGACCGAGACACGCCAGAAAGCTCTCACGGCGGACCTCTTCGGGTTCGATCCCTCGCAGACCGAGAACCTGCGGCTCATCGTGAAGGACACGATCAAGCAGATCTTCAGCAACTCCGTCTACAAGAACATCGTGTTCTACACCAACCCGCCATCGGGCGACTATAGCACCGTTTACATCGGAGGCAACGAGGCGCCGGTGGCCGGCCTGCTGGGCGTCGCGGAGACCATCGATACGCAGAACAGCAGCCTGCACGATGACGCGGTGGTCTTCGGCGGCGACGTCGCGGCCCTGTACAACGTCTTCGACCCGCTCTACAGGACGAACCCGAATACCGGGCTGACGTATACGTTGCAGGAGATCGGCCAGACCCTGGGCAACGTCGCCGCCCATGAGCTGGCCCACGTTCTGGGCCTCCAGAACGTCCAGAACGACTTCCTGCTCCCGGGGATCCCGCCGCCGCCGAGGCATCCGGATCCCCCGGTGCCCCAGACGTGGTGGCTTATGGGCTCGGACATGGGGCCCGTCCCGTACGGCCGCGCCCTCGGCTACTGGGCGCACCAGCAGCGGTTCCAGGACACCACGCAGGTGCCTCCGATCTACCACGCGCCTCTGATGAAGTATCCGTACGCCGAGTTCCTCATCGGGTACCAGAACAGCGTCACCTCGCTGTGGCCCGTGAAGAACGCGACACCGTGACAT
>JAPLML010000724.1 GCA_026387055.1 Planctomycetota bacterium
ACGGCCGCCCGCAGCACCCGGACGGCCGTATCCTGGTATTGCACGTCAGCGAAGGACACGGGCCACCGCCTCCTGCACGGCCTGGGTCACCTCGTCGGGCGACCGCCGGTCGTCGATCACGACAAAACGGTCCGGCCGCGCGCGGGCCATCGCCAGGAACCCTTCGCGGACCTTCTCGTGGTACGCGCGCTGTTTCGACTCGATGCGGTCGTGCTCGCGCACGAGGCGCGCGAAGCCGTCCTCGACCGGCAGGTCGAGGATGATCGTGAGGTCCGGCTCGATGCCGCCGCAGGCGATGCGGCCGAGATCCCAGATGACCGCCGGGTCGATGCCGCCGGCGCTCCCCTGGTAGGCGGCCGTCGAGGACACGAAGCGGTCGCTCACGACCACCAGGCCGACGCCGAGCGCCGGCCGGATGACGCGGGCCACCATCTCTGCCCGGCTGGCCATGTAAAGGAAGACTTCGGTGCGGGCGTCCATGTCGGGCAGACGCTTGTCCAGGAGCACGTCGCGGATGCGCTCGGAGACCGGCGTGGAGCCGGGGTCGCGCACGGCCGTGGCCTGCCGGCCGTTCTCGCGCAGCCAGCGCACGAGCCGCTCGACCTGGGTGGTCTTGCCGGCCCCTTCGGGCCCGTCGAGCACGATGAATTTGCCCGGCAGCGTCTCGGCCATGCCGCGTGGTCCTTCATGTGCCACGGGTTGCTTGTCAACCTGTGGTTAATCTGGCCGTATTTCCATACGGCGAAATATGTAGGCCGGGGCGCCGCCCCGGCACGCCGTTGCGTGCGAATCAAGGCGCCGGGGCTTCGCCCCGGCCTACAGGCTGACGCCATAAGGAAAGAAGACCATTGTCATCGCGGGTTGGCAAGCAACCCGTGGCACGTGGACGGCGCCCGTGCTAGCCCTTGGTCTCCAGGCGGCACAGGAGTTCGCCGACCTTCACGGCCTGGTCCTCCTCGGCCACCAGCGCCACGACCTTTCCCGCGGCTGGGCTGGGCACGTCGAAGGTGGCCTTGTCGGTGAGCATCTGGACAAGGTCGTCGCCCTCCTCGACTTCTTCGCCCGCGTCGACGTACCAGAACGACACGCGGGCCTCGTCGCCCGCGTCCTCGCCCAGCTCGGGCAGATTGACATCTAATGCAGCCATTCATACACCCCCATGTTGTACACGCGCCCGCCGCGGCGGACGGCTGAATGGGCACATGGTAACACGTGCCGTCAAAGCGATGCTACTGACTTCGCGCCCGAAAAACGCTCTCGGCCTGGTAGCTGCTCCGCACGAACGGCCCTGCGGCCACAGCCGCAAAGCCGAGCGCGCGGGCCTCGGCCTCCCAGGCGGCAAACTCGGCCGGCTCGACAAACCGCGCCACCGGCAGGTGCGCCGCCGACGGCGCCAGGTACTGGCCGAGGGTCAGGATGTCGCACCCGGCGGCCCGCAGGTCGCCGAGGACCGCCCGCACCTCGTCGGCCGTCTCGCCCAGGCCCACCATCAGGCCGCTCTTGGTGTAGATCGCCTGTTGTAGAGGCGCGGCATGCCGTGCCGCCACGGCGTCTATCGCACAGCCGCCCTCGGGCTCGACTGGGTGGCACGGCCACGCGCCGTTGCGTGGCCGTGCATTGTCCGAGTTCCCGCACGGCCACCCAACATCGGGTGGCCGTGCCACCCCGGCTGGCTGAGGCGTGTCAGTTCGGGAAGTGCCCCGCCGCTTCGCGTACGCGAGCACGTCGAGGCTCCGCCGATAGTCCGCCTCCGGCCGCACGGTCGGATACAGGCGCGGCACGGTCTCGACGTTATGGTTGAAGACGTCGGGCCGGGCGTCGAGGAC
>JAPLML010000251.1 GCA_026387055.1 Planctomycetota bacterium
GCCTCGCGAATCCTCGTCTGGCTGGTCGCCACGGCGTCGGTCACCATCAGATCGATGAGCAACTTGGCGATGCGCCGGATGCGCTGGTCGGGCGAGAGGGCGACCAGCGTCTTCTCGAAGTCCGCGGCTGCCTGGCGGAAGATCGACAGGTCCTCGAGGTTCTCCGGCGAGATGAGGCCCATCGCCAGGGCGTCGTCGAGGTCGTGGCTGTCGTAGGCGATCGAGTCGGCGACCTCGACCACCTGGCCCTCCAGCGGCGGCAGGCTGTCGTCCAACCCTTCCACCATCGGCTGGTCGTACTGCGTCGCGTGCTTGGCCATGCACTCGCGGACCTCGTACGTAAGGTTCAGCCCGCGGAACTGCGGGTACGGGTGCTCCAGGGTGTCGATGATGCGGACGCCGTGCCGGTTGTGCTCGAAGCCGCCGTGGTCCCGCATGAGCTCCCGCAGCGCTTCCTCGCCGGAGTGGCCGAACGGCGTGTGCCCGAGGTCGTGGGCCAGCGCGACCGCCTCCGTCAGGTCCTCGTTCACGTTGAGGGCCCGCGCCAGCGTTCGGGCGATCTGGGCCACCTCGATCGTGTGCGTCAGCCGCGTCCGGAAGAAGTCGCCCTCGTGCGTCAGGAAGACCTGCGTCTTGTACTCCAGCCGCCGGAACGCCGTCGAGTGCACCACCCGGTCGCGGTCGCGCTGGTAGGCCGTGCGGTACTCGTGTTCCGGCTCGGGATGCGCGCGGCCGCGCGTCTGGGCGCTTCGGGCGGCGTAGGGGGCAAGTTCGCGGATCTCGCGGTCTTCGAAGTCGCGGCGCGTGAGCATCACGGGGTGTCCTGGAGGGCCTTCGTGAGGCGGTCGTACACGTCTTCGAGCGCCTGCGGGATCACCTTCGTGTCGGCCAGCACCGGCATGAAGTTCGTGTCGCCGTTCCAGCGCGGGACGATGTGCAGGTGCAGGTGCTCCGGCAGCCCCGCGCCGGCCGTCCGCCCGACGTTGAAGCCCACGTTGAACCCGTCGGGCCGAAGCACCCGGCGGAACACCGCCAGGACGTCGCGCGTCAGGGTCATGAGCGCGAGCATCGGGTCGTCCGGCAGGTCCGCCAGGTCGCCCTTGTGGGCCGCCGGCACGATGAGCGTGTGCCCGTTGTTGTAGGGGAACCGGTTGAGGACGGCAAAGGCGTGCGGGCGGCGAAGGAACACCAACGCCTCGCGGTCGTCCTTGGCGTCCCGCGCTGCACAAAGGAAACACCCGCTGTGGCTGCCGTCGTTGTTGATGCCGTCGATGTACTTCATCCGCCACGGCGCCCACAGCGTGTCCATGATGGAGTCTCCAGATCGCCTTGCGCGGCGGGTCTCCGACCCGCCGCGCGCCGGCTGCGTTACCGCCTGCACGACGCGCACGATCCGCCGGAACAGGATGCGCACCCGCCTCCGCCGCCCCCGCCGCCGCCCTTGCTCGAGCCGCCGCCCATCGCGAAGGTCGAGAACATCTTGTGAACGTTGCCGCTTTTGCAGTGGGGGCACCGCGGTCGCCGCCGCTCCGTCAGCGACCGGAACAGCTCCTCGAACCGCTTCCCGCACTTGTCGCACATGAATTCGTACAGGGGCATCGCGTCGCCTCCATTGCCGCGCTATTCTATCCCGCGTCGCGCCTCCCCTCAAGCGCGAATAGGCGGCTTGCTTGCCGCCAATCCCTTGCTACAATTCGCCTGGTCCGTCGTGGAGGGGCACGGCATGCCGTGGTGCTTGTTCAGCGTGTTGCTCTAGAAGCCGGGTGGCATGCCCACGGCGTCGTTCCGTGGGCATGGTCTGACCGTGCCGCCAGGAGCATGCCCACGCGAACAGCGGCGTGGGCATGCCACCCTGCATATGGACGCTGGCACGCTCGACACGTACATGCCGTGTCCCGACGTCGGAGACGGCGAGTTGCTGCACGGCGGGTCAGGAGACCCGCCGCGCACCAGCTTTCTGGAATCGCTATGACTGCCGAAATCCATCCGTTTCACATCATGGCCAAGCCGGTCTGCGGGGTGTGCAACCTCGACTGCCAGTACTGTTACTACACGATGAAGCCCGCCGAGCTTTACCCGGGCGTCGCGAAGTTCATGATGACCGACGAAGTTCTTGCGAGCTATACCCGCCAGTACCTGGCGTCCATGCCCCTCCGGTGCGAGTTCGGCTGGCAGGGCGGAGAGCCGCTCCTGGCGGGCAAGGAGTTCTTCCGCCGCGCGGTCGAGTGCCAGAAGCAGTTTCGGCGCGAGGGGCAGGTGGTCACCAACGGCCTCCAGACCAACGGCACGCTTCTGGACGACGAGTGGTGCGAGTTCCTCGCGGCCAGCCAGTTCCTCGTCGGCGTCAGCCTCGACGGCCCCGCCCAGGTGCACGACGTGTTCCGCCGCGACAAGGGCGGCCACCCGACGTGGCGCCGCGCGTGGGCGGGCGTCGAGCTCCTGGCGAAGCACCGCGCCGAGTTCAACGTCCTCGTGACCCTGAACAGCGCCAACGCCCCGCACGCCGGGAACATCTACCGGTACTTCGTCAACCGCGGCATCCAGTATCTTCAATTTATCCAGATCCTGGAGCGCCAGGCCGGCACCGACGAGCCGACCGGCTTCTCGTGCCGCCCCGAGCAGCTCGGCCGCTGGATGCTCGACGTGTTCGAGCAGTGGGCCGCCCGCGACGTCGGCCGCGTCTCGGTCCGCTTTCTCGACGACGCCCTCCACGCCATCATCTACGGCCGCTCGGCCACGTGCGTGCACTCCGAGCGGTGCGCCGCCGCGTACGTCCTGGAGTGGAACGGCGACCTGTACGCCTGCGACCACTTCGTGTACCGCGAGTGGCGGATCGGGAACCTCATGGAGACGCCCCTGGAGGAGCTGCGGCGGTCGCCGCGGCTGGAAGAGTTCGCGGCCCTGAAGACCGACCTGCCGGCCGCCTGCCGTGAATGCGAGTACCTGCCGATGTGCTGGGGCGGGTGCCCGAAACACCATCGGCCGATGGGCCGGGACCCGGCCCGCCTCAACTACTTCTGCGAGGGGTACAAGATGTTCTTCTCGCGGGCGCTGCCGGAGCTCAGGCGGATCGCCGAATACATCCGCCGCGGCGAGCTTCCGCCGACGGTCGGCGACGAGGCGGCCCGCGCGGCCGCGGCGACGCCCAAGCCGAAACGCAACGACCTCTGTCCCTGCGGCTCCGGCCGCAAGTACAAGCACTGCTGCGGACGGGGGTGAGGGAGGGTCTTCCACTCCGTCACTTTGTCACTATGTCACTTCGTCACTATCCTTTCAGCCCCGTCAACGTCACCCCCTGGATGAAATAGCGCTGGCAGCAGAAGCTGACGGCGATGACGGGGAGCATCATCTGGGTCGAGGCGGCCATGAGCATGGCCCACTCGGCCGACTGCTCCTGGCGGAACTGGTTGAGGCCGAGCGAGAGGGGGAACAGCCGCTCGTCGCTCAGGTACACCAGCGGCCCCACAAACTCGTTCCACGCCCCCATGAACGAGAAGATGGCGACGGTGGCCATCGCGGGTCCGGCCAGCGGCAGCATGATCCGCCAGTAGATGCCGAAGAAGCCGCAGCCGTCGATCTTGGCGGCGTCCTCCAGCTCCTTCGGGATGGTCATGAAGAACTGCCTGAGGAGGAAGATGAAGAACGCCCCGCCGAACCACGCCGGCACCCACAGCGGCCGCAGCGTGTCGTACCAGCCGAGCGTCTTCCAAAGGACGAACTGCGGGATCATCGTGACTTGGCCGGGGAGCATCATCAGGGTCGAGGCGGCCATGAGCATGGCCCACTCGGCCGACTGCTCCTGGCGGAACTGGTTGAGGCCGAGCGAGAGGGGGAACAGCCGCTCGTCGCTCAGGTACACCAGCGGCCCCACAAACTCGTTC
>JAPLML010000336.1 GCA_026387055.1 Planctomycetota bacterium
GAACGCCGCCGTGCGGAACTCGGGCGCCCCGGCAGCTCCCTCATTGAGATATGCGCGCACCTGGCCGTCGAGGGCGCCGGCGATCAAGTCCCACCGGCCGTCGGCGTCCCAATCGGCAAGGTCCAGGGCGGCGCGGTCGCCGACGTCGAGATCGACCTTTGCGGCGGGCTGGCCCACCTGGATGAACTGGCCGGCGCCGAACGCGGGGTTGCCGGCGGCGCCGGAGTTCAGGTACACCGTGATTCGTCCGTCGGCCAGCCCGAGGACGAGGTCCGCCAAGCCGTCCTCGTTCCAGTCAAACGCCCTCGGGAAGACGCCCAGGCATCCCGCGGACGGGACGGCCAGATCCCCGCCGCCCGCCCGGACGTAGGCGAAGGCGCTGAAGGCCGGCGCGCCCGGCGCGCCTTCGTTCAGGTAGAGCCGGATCTTGCCGCCCGCCGCCGTCTGCTCGCCAACGATGAGGTCGGGCAGGCCGTCGCCGTTCCAGTCCATGAGGGCCGGCACCGAGTACGCATTGACCCGGATATCCGCGCCCGCCGCCCGGACGAACCGGACCGCCTGAAGATCGGGGACGATCACCGTCGCCCCGGCCGGCGCGAGCGGATTGCCGACAAGGTCCGCCAGAAGCGCCGGGTCGAGGCGCAGTTCGTAGTACCCGTCGGCCAGGGATGCCCTGCCGCCGGCGAAGGCGTCGAGCGACCACGCCAGCGTATGCGTGGCCTCGTCGTAGGCGAACTGGCCCGCCGAGAGCGCGACGGCCTGGTCCGGGTCGCGGTCGGCGTCGGCGCCCAGGTTCGTCAGCGTGACGGCCGACGCGATCCTGCCGTCGGCGATCAGGGCGGGCACATTCACCGCCTCGCTGAAGGTGATGGTCAAGGTATCGACATAGCCGCGCTCGGTCAGGCCGTTCTGGATCGAGGCGGCCACGACCGTCGGCCGCACCGTGTCGGGCGGCACCACCGCGCGGCCCATCGCCTGGTAGCAGACAAGCCGGTCGCGGGTGCTGATGCGGCCGTCGTGGTTGAGGTCCGCCTCCGGGTCCCACTGGGGCTCGCCGGCCGACCAGCCGAGCAGGCGGGTGACCCTTTCCAGGTCGTCGGCGCCGACGGCGCCGTCGCCGGTCACGTCGCCCCGGCAGACGCCGAAGTGGTAGACGAAGTCGCCGCCCGGCGTGCCGTCGGCGTCGCCGTCCAAGGCGAGGCCCGCCAGGTCCGACGCGCGTGCGGCCAGAATCCGCCACTCGTAGTAGCCGTCCTCGAGCGACGCCGGCGTGCCCGCGAAGCCGTCCAGTGACCACGCGAGGGCGTTGGCGGCGGCATCATAGGCGAACTGGCCGGCCGAGAGCACGCAAGCCGCGTCGGGGTCGCGGTCTGCGTTGAGGCCGAGATTCTTCAGCGTCACGGCCGCCGCGATCCTGCCGTCGGCAACCAGATCGCCCAAGGCCATCGGCTCGCTGAAAACGGCCCGGAGCGTATTGACCGTCGACCGCTGGACCTGGCCGTTCTGAACGATGACGCGCTCGACGGTCGGCGGGTCCGTGTCCGGGACCACGTCCCAGGACGCGCCGAGCGTGCCGAAGCCGGCGTTGCCGGCCAGGTCGCAGACGCCGGCCATGTCAACCGTCAACTCGTAGCGGCCGAGCTGGGCGGTCACGCCTTCGAGCCCGCCCACGCGGAAGACCGTAGCGGACAGCGGCGTGATGGTGGGGCCCGCCGCCGTCCGGATGCCCGCCGTCGCCGCGCCAGCGCCGGCAGCGGCGATGGGAACGCCGGAGCCGTTCCGCGTCAGCACCAGGTCCGCGAGGTCGAAACTCGCCGGGTCGATCGGTTCGCTGAAGACCACGTCGATGGAGGCCGTCGGACGCTGGGTCACGGGCGCCAGCGGCTCGATCCGAGTAACGGTCGGCTGCGCCACGTCGACAAAGAGGGACATGACGGCGAGCGTCGCGTTTCCGGCGGCGTCGGTGAGGGTCAGGCGGATGTTGTGGACGCCCGCGGTGGGGAAGGTGACCGCCAACGCGAAGGCAGTGCCTGCGACCTGGGCCGCGCCCATCTTCCATCCGAGCGTTTCGTCGAACAGGACGACCGACAGGCCCGGCTCCGCCAGTTCGCCCGTCAGGGCCACGGCGGCGGTGTTCGTCCGCCAGTCCGTGTTCGAGAACCCCGAGTCGGGCGCCACGGCCAGCGCGATCGGCGCCGGCGGCGGCGTCATGTCGGCCGTCCAGAAGGCCGCGGCTTCGCCCGTGCCCTTGTTGCCCAGGGAGTCCCGGATTCCCGCGAGGTTGATGCGGAGCTCGTACAGGCCGTCGGTTCCCGTGAGCGCGCCGAGGCCGGCGATCCGGCAGGCCGCGGCCGCCAGGCGCGTGACCGTAACGCCGGGGGCGATCAGGTTCGGCCCGCCCTGGCGCGAGAGCACGAGGTCCGCACGGTCAAACGTTCCTGCATCTATCGGTTCGCTAAATACGACGTCGACGACGTCCAGCGCCCTGTTCGTGGGGCCGCCGGGAAGACCCTCGAACCTGCCGACGGCGGGGCCCGTCGCATCGATCGTCCAGGCCGCCCTGCCCTGGCCCACGCCCGCCGTGCCGGCGGCGTTCCGGACGCCCGCGGCGTTGACCGTCAGGACGTAGCTGCCGTCGCCGGCGGCCAGGAGGTCCAGGCCGCTGACGCGGTACAGGTCGGCGGCGGCGGGGGCAATCGCCACGTCGCCGGCGCCGATCAGGTTCGCGCCGCCGCTGCGCGTCAGGGCGAGGTCCGACCACTCGAACGTGGCGGCCGCGATGGGCTGCGAGAACTTCACGTACACGGATCCGGGGGTCGCCGTCACGGCGCCCGACGGCGCGTCGAGGATGGCGAGGACGGCCGGGGCGGCGGCGGCCCGGGTCCACTCGACCGTCTGCGAGCCCGTGCTCAGGTTGCCGCCGAGGTCCCTGACGCAGCCCTCGGCGATGCTGAGCCGGTAAGCGCCGTCGTCGCCGGTGAGCGCCGCCAGGCCCTCGATCCGGTAGGTCGTGTCCCGGACATGGGCCAGCGTGAGGCCGCCGGTATCCACCGCCGCGCCGC
>JAPLML010000225.1 GCA_026387055.1 Planctomycetota bacterium
GTCGCGGCGGGGGTGGAGGGGGAGATTTCTCCTCCAAGTACGTGTACGCTTACAAGATTACTCCGTACACCAACCCATAGGTGGCACCTGGGGGGCGTCACTGGCGCCCCCCAACATTTTGGGGTGTGGCAAATTCTTGACACAGGCGGTGCTACTTCCTAGAGTAGGTGGCGGTCGGGCGGCGGGAGGCCGACTGACCGCCCCGAACGGGTAAGGGGCGGGGGAGGGGGTACGTTCTCGTGTTGACGTGGCGGATTTGCTAAAGTCCGATAACTTGTGCCGCCGATGCCAATGGACAGCGAGAGTGGGGCGAGTATGCGCGCCTTCCGGATTCTGAAAAACCTGGGGCCGAAGGGCCGGGTCTGCGCGCCGGCGGTCCTGGGCCTTGTGGCGGCGGCGCTCGTGGCGCTGGGCGCTTCCTGCGGCAAGCCCTCCAAGCCGAGCGAACCGCGCACGCCGCGCGACATCCAGGCGCCGCCCTATCTGAAGGATACCGTCGGCGAGCTCGCCCGCGTCGCCGGCCGCGAGGAACTCCCCGTCCAAGGCTGCGGTTTTGTGACGGGCCTCGACGGCACGGGCACGAAGGCCATGCCCCCCGGCATCCGCCAGCAGATCCTCGAGATGATGCGCCGTAACAAGGTCGACAAGGCCGAGGAGATCATCACGAGCCCCGACACGGCGGTGGTGACGGTCAGCGGCCGGCTGCCCCTGGGCATCGGCAAGGGGGAGCTGTTCGACCTGGAGGTCCGGGCCATTCCGACCACCCAGACGACGAGCCTGGACGGCGGGTTCCTCCTGGAGTGCGACCTCGCGTACATGACGACCGACCGCGGCGTCCAGCAGCACACCGAGCGGCTGGCGCTCGGCCGCGGTGCGATTTTCGTCTCGCCCTTTGCCCCGGAAGGCGACGCCAAGAAGACGAGCGATCCGCGCGTCGGCCGCGTGCTGGCCGGCGGCAAGGTCCTCAAGACGCGCCAGTTCCTGCTGGTGCTCCTGGAGCCCTCCGTGCGGACGGCCGACCAGATCGTCCGCCTCGTGAATGCCCGGTTCCCCGGCGCCGCCAAGGCCACGCAGGACCCCGGCCGGATCGACCTGGAGACGCCCAGGGAGTTCGCGGACGACAAGGCGCATTTCCTCGATCTCGTCGGCGCGCTGTACCTGCGCGAGACGCCCGATGCGCGGGACCAGCGCATCCAGCTCCTCGCCGACACGCTCCTGGCCGGCAAGGACATGGACCGCGCGGCCCTGTGCTTGGAGTCGTTCGGCGCTCCGGCGGCCTCGCGGCTGCGTCAGTTGGCCAAGAGCGAGAGCCCGGCGGTGCGGTTCTACGTCGGGCGGACGCTCGCGAACCTTCAGGACGCCCTGGCCGTTCACGTCCTCGATTCCATGGTGATGGACGATGGCTCCGAGTTTCAGGAAGGAGCGGTGGAGGCGCTCGGGCGGCTGCGAAGCGGCGTCGGCCTGGGCGTCCTCGGCCGCGCCCTGAACGCCAAGAGCGCCCGCGTCCGCGTGGCGGCGTGGAAGGCGATGTCGCGCCTCGCGCCGCGGACGTTCGTGGCCCGGACCTTCCAGGACAAGTTCACCCTCAGCCTGGTCGTGACCCGCGGCGAGCCGTTCGTCTACATCTCGCGGACCCTGAAGCCCGAGATCGCCCTGTTCGGCGCCGTGAAGGTCCTGCCGCCGGTGCTGGGCGAGACGCCGCGCGTGACCGCCACGGCGGTCGCCGGCGCCCAGACGGTCAAGCTGTTCAGCCGCCGTCACGGGGCGGACCTGCGCGTGGAGGCGCCGCTCGACCTCAAGGGGCTGATCGAGAAGATGGCGGGGCCGACGGACCTGGAGAAGTCTGCGCAGCCGCAGGGCCTCGACCTCGGCTACAGCGACGTGGTGGGCCTCGTGTACGAGATGTCGCGCAAGCACGCGCTTTCCGCACCCGTGGTGCTTCAACCGCTGGGCATTCGCGTCCCCGGCGACCGGCCGGTAGCGCGCCCCATCAACCCGGAGGAGGGTTCGAGGTAGCGTGGAACTGAAGAAACTGGAAGTGTTCGGCTTCAAGTCGTTCGCCGACCGGACCCGCTTTGAGTTCGACTCCGGCGTCACGGTCATCGTCGGCCCGAACGGGTGCGGCAAGTCGAACGTCGTCGACGCCGTCAAGTGGGTCCTCGGCGAGCAGAGCCCCAAGAGCCTGCGCGGGCGCGAGATGGCCGACATCATCTTCGCCGGGTCCGAGACCCGCCGCAGCCTCGGCTTCGCCGAGGCCACGCTGGTCTTCGACAACTCGCGCGGCCTGCTGCCGATCGACGTGCCGGAGGTCGAGGTCAGCCGGCGCCTCTACCGCAGCGGCGAGTCGGAGTACCTGCTGAACCGCAAGCCCTGCCGCCTGCGCGACGTCCGCGAG
>JAPLML010000683.1 GCA_026387055.1 Planctomycetota bacterium
CGAGAAAGGCAGGACCATGAAAGCACTGGTGTTGCATGGAATCAGGGACCTCCGCGTCGAGAATCTGCCGAAGCCCAAGCCGGGGCCGGGCCAGGTCCTCGTGCGGGTGCGGGCGGTGGGCCTCTGCGGGTCGGATGTTCACTACTACACCCATGGCCGCATCGGCGAGCAGGTCGTCACGAAGCCGATGATCGTCGGCCACGAGGGCGCGGGCGAGGTGGCCGCCCTGGGCCCGGGCGTCAAGGGCCTCAAGGTCGGCGAGCGACTCGCCCTCGAACCGGCCAACCCCTGCGGGCACTGCGAGTGGTGCACCACGGGCAAGCCGAACCTCTGCCCCACGGTCAAGTTCTGCTCCACCCCGCCGTACGACGGCCTGATGTGCGAGTTCGCGGTCCTGGCGTCGCACCAGTGCGTGCCGATCCCCGACGCGCTCTCGTTCGACGAGGCGGCGATGCTCGAGCCTCTCCAGGTGGGCGTCCACGCCACGAACCTCATGGGCGTGCGGTCGGCCGAGACGGTGGCCGTAGTCGGCTGCGGCTCCATCGGCCTGGGGTGCATGGAGATGGCCCGGGTGTGCGGGGCGGGCCGGATCATTGTGACCGACAAGCTGGACTACCGGCTGAAGCTCGCCCGCAAGCTCGGCGCCGACGACACGGTCAACGTCGAGAAGACCGACCCGGTCAAGGCCGTGATGGAGATGACCGGCGGCCGCGGGGCCGACCTGGTCTTCGAGTGCACGAACCGCGCCGCCGGCGCGCCGCAGGCGTATGACCTGGCGGCCATCGGCGGGCGGGTGTGCCTCGTGGGCATCCCGGAAGAGGACACGGTGACGCTGGACACGCACCGCCCGCGCCGGAAGGAGCTCGTGATCCAGTACATCCGCCGCTCTCGCCATGCCGCACAGCAGGCGATCCGGCTGGTGAGCTCCGGCCGGCTGGACGTCAAGAGCTGGATCACCCACCGCGTGCCGCTGGCCGGTGCGAAGAAGGCGTTCGACACGGTGGCCCACTACTCGGATCACGTGCTCAAGGCGGTGATCCTGCCATAAGAAATAACCAATGACCAGACACCAATGACCAATCAAACAGCAAACGACAATGACGAATGCCGGGCCGCCCGGGCGCCGGGGCAAGGGTGTTGTTTCCGACATTAGTCATTGCCTCTTGTCGTTTCATTGGTCCTTGGTGCTTGGTCATTGGTCGTTCGGCAAGGAGCGTTCCGCGCGAGACACGCTCTGGGGCTTTCCCAGCATGTCGCAGAAGTGGCCCGCGCAAAAAAAGGAGGATCCGGGTTCGCCGCGTCCCGGATCCTCAAGATGGGCTGTCCCCCCCATTCGGGAGGTAATCCACAGCCTTGCTTCAAGTATCGGCAGGAATCGCGAAGGGCTTGAGGCAAATCGCGGGGAGGAAGAAGCTGCCATTTGTCATTTGCCGTTCGCTTTTTTCGCGGTTCACTCCGCATTCCGCACTCCGCATTCCGCACTTCTTCGCGGTCGCCGCGCCACGGCGAGTCTTCGACTTCGGCTCCCCGCTGAACGCAGGCGCCGGGTGCACCGAGATTTTGTGGCAAGCCCTGTTCATCCCGGGTGGCACGGTCACGCGCCGTTGCGTGACCGTGCTTGCTCCCCCCCCGCATGACCATGCACGGCCACGCAACGGCGCGTGACCGTGCCACCCTCGCCACAAACATGAGGGGCGCCCCAGGCGCACGCGGCGCGTCTTTTTTCTGGCAATGGGGCGCGCCATCGGGTAGGTTGTCGCAACGGCGCGTGCTCCGGCCAAGGGGCAGCGCCGGTCGTTTGCGCCGACCGATGGGCGCGAGCGGAGGCCCCTTCGAGTGAAAGCCAGACGCAACACCTGTATCGTCGGACTGACCTGGGGCGACGAAGCCAAGGGCAAGATCGTCGAC
>JAPLML010000440.1 GCA_026387055.1 Planctomycetota bacterium
GGCGCCGCGCGGCCTGGTGGCGGCCACGCTCGGCCTGCGGGCCGAGGGACCGGCGCCCGATGTCCTGGCCGAGACGTTCGCCAGCCGCTGCCCGATCTGCGCCGCCGAGCTGGTGGTCCACCGCGGGACGCGCTCCGGCGCCGTCCTCCAGTGCTCCGCGTGCAACACGGACCTCGTGGTCCGCTGGGGCGGCCAGCGCGGATGGCTGGAGATCGGGCATCCATGACCCTGTACCGTCTCCGTCTCATCCTGGCCTCGAATTCGCCTCGGCGGCGCGAGCTCCTGCGTCAGGCGGGATACCGTTTCGAGGTCCGGCCGCCGCCCATCGAGGACCGGGGCGTCAGCCGCGCCCCCTCGCCCGGCGCGTACGTCGAAAGCCTCGCCTACATGAAGGCGCAGGCGGCCATCGCGGCCCACGGGATTGCGGAGGGCCTGGTGCTCGGGGCCGACACCGTCATCGAGCTGCGCGGCAGCATCATCGGCAAGCCCGCCGACGAGGCCGACGCCCGGCGCATCCTCTCGGCGCTTTCCGGCAGCGAGCACCACGTGCTGACGGGCCTGGCGCTGGTGGACGCGGCGGCGGGCCGCCGTCATCTCGCCCACGAGGTCACGCGCATCCGCATGCGCATGATGACGCCCGAAGAGATCAACGCCTATGTCGCCAGCGGCGAGGCCCTCGGCAAGGCCGGGGCCTATGCCCTCCAGGAGACCGGCGACCGCTACGTCGAGCGGATCGACGGCAGCCTGACGAACGTCGTCGGCCTGCCGATGGAACTTCTCGAACGCCTGCTGAAGGCAGCGGGGTATGAAGCGAAGGATTTCCATGAGCCGTGATGATGGCGGATTGAACGGCGTGTGCCACGGCCGCTCTCGCCCGGCCGTGTTTGTCCTGCTCGGCGCCTTGGCGGCGACTGCCTGCGGCTGTAAAGGCGAGGAATCCCCGCCCCCCCCGCCGCCCGCCCCCGCCGCATTGCCGCAGCGCCTGACGACGGCGACGATCCGCGTCGGCGAGATTCCCCTGGTGGTCGAGGTGGCGAAGGAACATGCCACGCGACAGAAGGGAATGATGTTCCGCGCCAATCTCGCGCCCGACGAGGCGATGCTCTTCATCTTCGACCGCGACTCGAACCTCGCCTTCTGGATGAAGAACACCCCGGTGGACCTGGACTTGGCCTACATCCGCTCCGACGGCTCGATTACGCAGACCGAAAGGATGAAGGCGAACGTCGTGGAGCCCGTTTACAGCCGCGAACCCGTGCGGTTCGCCCTCGAGGTCCCCCCGGGGTGGCTCCAGAAGCACGGGGTGGACGTCGGCACGAAGGTCATCATCCCTGCCGACGTGGCCGCAATCCCTGAAACCCCGTAACCTTCCGCCGGCGTGAAGGTTTACTTCAGGGCGGGGTGGCGGCTGACAGCGCACACAGCCCTTGCCGCCCAGGCTCGGCGGCCTGCAATTCACACACCGATGGGGAGCGACCGGAGGGGGGAGGATTCCTCATGGCAGAGACCGACTCGAAGACGCCCGACACGCCTCAGCCGGCGGCAAAACCGTATGGCCCCGGCCCGCTGATGATCTTCGGCCTGGCGTGCGCGGCCGTGGCCGTGTACTGCGGCTGGGACGGCAGCCACCCCAAGGCCGACTGGGGCGAGGGCACCATCTGGATGAATTGGGCGGGGGCCGTCTTCTTCGGCATCGGGGCGGTCTACTGCTTTGTCCTGGCCACCAAGCGGTCGAAGCAGCCCAAGGCCGATTCGGCCGACTCGGAATCTGACAGACCGCCTGAGTCCGGCGCGTAAGCGCGCAGCGCCCCCCCGCGCGGGTGGTATGGCCATTGGCGAGCGTGGCACGGCCGGCTTGTCCGGCCGTGGGTCGCCGCGGCGACCGCTGGTCACATTCCCCACGGCCGGACGAGCCGGCCTTGCCACAACCACGGGGAACGCCGAACGGATACAGGTCAGGTGCTCGTATAATAGCGTAGTTGGGGATGTCCATCATCACGGAGGACACAGGATGACTAGCCACGCGAAGATCGCTCTTGTGGTCGGCCTCGCTCTGGTGGCCGTTGGGGTGATAGCCATCGGCCTGGTGGGAGCAGGCGTGGTCACCTTCTGGCACTTCACGCGCGTCGAGAAGGCCCAGGCGCTTGTAGCCCAAGCGGAGGACGCCGAGGCCGCTCAGGCGCAGCAAGCGGCCGCCCGGGCGGCGGCCCAGACTCGGGAGTCTGCCGCCCCATCCGCCGACGCCAAGGCCCTAACCGAGCGACGCCAGCAGGCCGTGACGCGCGGCGCGGCCTACATCCTCAAGGAGCAAGGCGAGGACGGCAGTTGGGGCAAGGGTAACGCCGGCATCACGTCCCTGTGCATCCAGGCGCTCCTGGCCTCCGCCAAGCCGGCCTCCGATCCGGCCGTCAAGAAGGGCATCGACTTCCTTCTGAAGTCCCAGAAGCCCGACGGCGGCATCTATGGCGAGGCGGACCTCAAAACCTACACCTCAAGCATCGCCCTCTCGGTACTCGTCAAGGCCGACCCCAAGGCGTACGCCGAGGCAATCGAGAAGGCCAAAGGCTACCTTGTCAAGACCCAGTGGGACGAGGAGGAGAGCATCGACCGGGCGAACCCCTGGTACGGCGGGCACGGCTATGGCAAGCACGAGCGGCCGGACCTCTCGAACACGCAGTTCTTCGTCCAGGCGATGCACGACGCGGGCGTGCCGAAGGACGACCCCCTGTGGGCGAAGGTCACCGTCTTCCTCAGCCGCTGCCAGGACCGCTCGGAATCGAACGACAAGACGTTCGTCGGCAGGGACGACGGCGGATTCGTATACTCACCGACCAGTAAGGAGGGGCCCGAGTCAAAGGCCGGCTCGGTCGACCTGCCCGACGGGGGCAAGGGCCTCAAGTCCTATGGCTCGATGACCTATGCAGGCTTCAAGAGCTTCATGTACGCCCATCTCAAGCGCGACGACCCGCGCGTCACGGCGGCCCTCGAATGGATCCGCAAACACTGGACCTTCGACGAGAACCCGGACATGGGCCAGCAGGGGCTGTACTACTACTACGAGACCGCCGCCCGGGCCTTGAGCGCCTGGGGCGAGGACAAGGTCATGGACGCCCGCCGGCGCACCCACGACTGGAAGGCGGAGCTCACCGAGGCCATCCTCAAGCGCCAGCGGCCGGACGGCTCCTGGCTCAACGAGGCCGACCGGTGGTTCGAAGGCTTCGGCCCGGTGACCACCAGCTACTGCCTCAACGCCCTGGCGGAGTGCAAGTAAGTGCGAACCGAAACTCGTGACAAGGCGCCCCGCGCCGTGTGCCACGGCCGGCGTGCCGGGCCGTGCCTGCGGCCTGCGTGCGCGGCAAGGCCAAGGAGGTCCGCCTCTCCGGAACGGTGTGCCTCCAGAAAGGGCCGCTCGAGCTTTTCGTGTGCACCCAAGGCTCGCGCGAATACGAGAGCGTCATCGTCGTCAAGGCAAAACCGTCGCACGTCACGTTCGCCCTGGCGCTCCTGGGCCTGGCGCCGGGAAGGCCGGGGATGCGGACGGAAGGCGGCGCGTTCAGCCCGCCCGCCGGCGCGGTCCTCGATATCGTCGCCCGCTACTCCGTCGAGAGAACCGAGAATGGCGCGAAGAAGGGCGAGGTCCGCGAGGTCCCGGCGTGGAAGCTTCTGAAGGTCGCCGGCGCCGGCGAGTCCCTCGACCGACCGATCGAGTGGGTCTACGTGGGCCGGCCGGAGCCCGAGGCCCTGCGGGCCGCCGACCGCGAGGGCACCGTCGTCTGCCTCTCCAACTTCCTCGAGGCCGTCATCGATGTGCCGTTCGAGTCCACCAACATCAACGCCGACCTCCTATACGAGGCGGACTTCAAGAACGTGCCCCCGCAGGGCACCCCCGTCGAGCTTATCATCCGCCCCACGGGCCGGCGCATCGAGCCGAAGAAGGTCGAGATCGAAGTCGTCCTGAAGAAAGGCAAGCCCCCGATCCTCGACGGGAAGCCCCTTGAGATGGAGGAGTTCAAGAATGCCGTGAACGCCCAGCCCGCCGACGTTCGCGCCGCCGTCCTGCGGGCCGACGCCGACGAGGCCTTCGGCCGCGTCATGGAGATTCACAAGATCCTCCGCGACGGCCTGATGAACACCCAAATGGTCGTCCTTCAGCCGACGGCGGCCGCCCCGGCGCCGAAACCGCCCGCCCCCCCTCTGGAAGTCCAACTGACGGCCGAGGACAAGGTCCGCCTCGGCGACAAGACACTCACTGTCGAGGAATTCCGCGCCAAGGCGGGGGAACTGCTGAAGGGCGTCGAGCGGGTCCACCTGACCGTCGAGGCCAAGACGTCGCCCAAGGACGTCGCCGAAGTGATGAGCACCGCGCGCGACCACGGCGCCACGGTGGCCATCAGCCGGAACGCGCCTATGTAGGCCGGGGCGCAGCCCCGGCACATCCGCCGGCAGGGCGAAATGCCGGGGCTTCGCCCCGGCCTACACCTTTAGCCGCGGCCGGTACGGCCGCGATCGTTGTTCGTCGCCGTACCGGCGACGGCTAGACCAAAACAGCCGGGGCGCTGCCCCGGCCTACGTGCGTTTCACCCACGTCCGGAAATCCTCGCCAATATCGCCGCGCTGCTTGTAGTGCTCCATCGCGCGGCGGCAGTCGCAAGCGCGGTCGGACGAAAGGCGATCGAGCGCCGCCGCCAGGACCTCCGGCAGCCGCGCCGCCGCCCGGTCCCCCTCGGCCAGTTCCTCCTCGGTCGCCATGCCCTCGAAGAGAAGGTCGGGCCGGTACGGCCGCGGCACAACACCCTCGGCGAGGTTGACGACCCAGGAGAGCGTTGCGTAGCAGAGCTCCAGCTCCCGCGAGAGGGCGAACTCCGGCGCCACGGTCATCCCGACGATCGTGGCCCCCTCGCGGGCATACGAGCAGATCTCAGCGGGCGTCTCCAGCCTCGGCCCGTCGGTGCACACGTACACGCCGCCGAGCCGGTGCCGCACGCCGACCGCCGCCAGCCCCTCCGCCAGCGCCGCCCGAAGCGCCGGGCAGAACGGTTGACCGTGCCGCACGATGCCCAGGCCGGCGCCCTCGAAGAACGTCTTGGCGCGCCGCGTGGTCTTGTCGAGAAGATCGTGGGGCACCACGAACGTGCCGACGGACAGGCGCGGGTCGATGCCGCCGCACGCGCTGGTCGAGAGCACAAGGTCGGCCCCTCGGTCCTTCAGCGCCCACAGGTTCGCGCGATAGTTGACGCTCCATGCGCCAACGTCGTACCCCGCCTCTCCGTGGCGCGTCATGAGGAGGACCCGGCGCCCGCCGGGCAGGACCGTCGAGAAAATGGGCCGCGAAGGGCCGAACGGCGTCTCGCCGATCTCGCCGCGCGAAAGCCGCAGGCCGCGCCTTCCCCGCAGCAGGTGCCAGATGCCGCTGCCGAGAATAACGGCGGGAAGGGGGGCTGCACGACGTGCGCCCGCTGAACCGGGGGGCACCGCTCGACGGCGGCGCGTCACGGCGCGGTCTCCTCGGCGGGAAGGTCGGCGGCGTCGCTCTCGCGCGCCAGTTGAGTCATGAACGTGCGGGCCGCACCGAGGCGGCTCTCGGCCAGACGGCGGGCCGTCGCCAGGTTGAACGCGTTGCGGTCGCGGACCCGCGGCGCCCAGTAGCCGTACTGCTCACGCTGCTCCCAGGCGCGGGTGGCGTCGGCGATGGACCGGCCCTTCAGGACGTAGCGCCTGAGGTCGTGCCACACGCCCAGCGCGCCGACGTCGTCGAGGCTGTCGGCGTCGGAAAGGACCTTTGCCTCCGCCAGGTCGATCGTGGCGTCGTGAACCCGGCGGATGATCTCCTGCACGAGCTCGAGCTGGCGCGGCGGCAGCTTGCCGCGCAGGCGGTCGCCCGCGAGCTCCGCACTATAGAGCTTCACGTCCTCGGCGCTCATGGTGGCGGCGGCGTAGACGGTCGAGGTCCGCCGCTCCTCCTCCAGCCGGCCGGTCGCCGCCTCGTGGAAGAGCGCCGCCACGGCGAGCGCGAAGCGGTCCATCCGCCACGCGCGGACCTCGCGGCAGGCGGCCAGGCGCTCCGCCACGCGCATCACGCGCAGGGAATGATCGAACAGGAACGTGTCCTCGCGCCCCAGCGGCGAGCGGCCGATGAGAGCGCCGCGGGCGATCTCGATGATGGGTTCGATCTCCGGCATGGCGGCTCCTCGGTGCTCCTACGCCCGTAATTATCGGCCGTGCCTAGAGGGTCTCATAACGAGAATTGCGGCGCCGGGCCTCGAAGCCCGCCCCTTCGATCAGGCGTTGCAGCAGGTCCGGCGACGCCCGGTGCACACATCCGGCCGCCGCCACGACGTTCTCCTCGATCATCGTCGTGCCCAGGTCATTCGCGCCGAACCGCAGGGCCACCTGCCCGATCTTCGTACCCATCGTGACCCAGGAGGCCTGGACGTTGGGGATGTTGTCGAGGAAGAGCCGCGCGACGGCCAGCATCCGCAGGTACTCCGCGCCGCCGACGGGTCGCCAGCCCGCCGGCAGGCCGCCCTCGCGCGCCAGCGCCGTGTTGGCTGCCTGGAACGGCCACGCGATGAAGGCGAGAAAGCCGCCGGTCGCGTCCTGGAGGTCCCGCAGGACCCGCAGGTGCTCGATCCGCTCGGCCGGCGTCTCGACGTGGCCGAAGACCATCGTGGCGGTGGTCCGCAGGCCGAGGGCGTGGGCCTCGCGCATCACGGCGAGCCACTCGCCGGCCGTGCACTTGCGCGGGCTGACGAGCCGGCGGACGCGGTCGACGAGGATCTCGGCCCCCCCGCCGGGCAGGCTGTCGAGTCCGGCGGCCCGCAGGCGCTCGAGCGCCGTGCGGATGGGCAGGCCCTCACGGCGGGCCAGGAAATGGATCTCCGGCGGGCTGAAACAGTGGAGCAAGATATCAAAATTCGACTTTAGCTTCCGAAGCAGGTCCTCGTAGTAGGCCAGGCCCAGCTTCCCGCACAGGCCCCCCTGCGCCAGGATGTGCGTCGCGCCAAGACCGACCGCCTCGCGGACCTTGGCCTCGAGTTCCGCATCCGACAGCACGTACGCCTCCGGGTCGCCCGGGGCCCGCCAGAAAGCGCAGAAGCGGCACCGGCAGTCGCAGAGATTTGAGAAGTTGATGTTGCGGTCGATGGCCCAGGTGCGCCAGGGCTCGGGGTGCAGGCGCCGCGTCAACGTCTCGGCCCGCCGGCCCAGGTCCAGAAGATCGCCCGACTCCAGGAGCCGCAGGCCCTCCTCGGGCGAAAGACGCGTCCCCTGGGCCGCTTGGCTCATCGTGTGACTCGCAAAGCCATGGCGACGCGCCGGCCGTGGGGCGCCGATGGGTCGCCGTTCGTTCAACGGACCAGGTTCAGCCGGACCCCCTCGGGCGCAAGGCCCTCCTCGGCGGCCATCCGGTAGAACGCCCGCAGGCCCTCCTGCTCCTTGGGGCCGAACCCGTAGCGAACCTGGTCCAGAAGGTACCGGCGGGCCACGTCGCCGGGCAGGCCGAGCTCGCGGGCCGCCTCTTCGGCGATCGACTCGCGGGCCGCGAGACCCCGGTCGCGCGCCTCCGCCAGCATCTCCGTAAGGCGCCCCAGCGGCGCGTCGGTCCGCGCCATCCAGAACGCATAGACGAACGGCAGGCGCATGAAGCGGTGCCACTCCGCGCCGAGGTCGTGGACCCACTTTGCCCCCGGCCGCTCGGCCGTCAGGGCCCGGTCGCCGATGACGACCTCCGCATCGGGCGGGCGCGGCGGCGTCAGTCCGATCTCTTCCGGCATGACGAAGTGCGGCGTGCAGCCCAGCCGGCGGACCACGAGGACCCGTGCCAGGGCGTTCGATGTCCGGCTCGCCGGATCCAGGAGCACGCGCCGCAGCCGGTCTTGCTCGGCAAACCCGAAGAGCTTGACGGAGCCGATCGCCCCCCGCGAGCCGATGGCCGCGACCGGCAGGGCCACGAAGCCCGCGTGGGCGCCCCGCAGCGCCCCGGCCGCGCGGGCGCGCTCTGCCCCCTCGCTCGCCAGGCGGAAGTACTCGATCGACGGCGCCAGGGCCACGTCCACCTCGCCCCGCGCCAGCATCGGCCCAAGCGCGCTCGGCACCTCCGCCCGGAGTTCCACGTCGGCGCGGTCCTTGAGACCGAACACGAGCGGCCAGGCGTTCAGGAACCGCACCGTGCCGATTCTGAGCTTCTCTGCCATGTCGCCTCCCTGCTTCTCGGCCCATTATAGACCCGCCCGCGCGCGGTCACAAGCACGCGGGCGTGCCGAGCACGCGCGCGTGCCGTTGACATGCCGCCGCCGGCCGCCTAAAGTGGCGCAGTCTCGCCCTCCCCGCTCCCCTTGCGGGAGAGGGGCCGGGGGTGAGGGGGCGCCGGGGGAAACGCTTCACCGCGCCTCCGACGATCGCCCTCACCCGGCTTCGCCTCCCTCTCCCGTCAAGGGAGAGGGATGACAGCGGAACAAGACGGTGACGCGGAGGTCCGACTGCAATGTGGCGATACTGCTTCGCAGGTCTCCTCGGATGCCTGGCGACGGCCCTGGCCGTCACCGGCTGCGGCAACGCGGCACTTTCGCGCGATGCCGAGATCAAGCTCCTCATGGACAAGAACCGCGCCCTCCAGGACAAGCTCCTCGCGGGCGAGCGGCGCGCGGCGGACCTCACGGCCTCCGGCGCGCAACCGAAGCCGGCGACGCCCGCCGTAGCCGATCCCTTCCGCGCCGTCGCCGTCCGCTTCAGCAAGTACACGGGCATCCTGGAAGGCGGCGGGCCGGCCGAGGAGCGGCTGAAGATCATCCTCGAACCGCTCGACGAGCACGGAGAGATCGTCAAGCGGGCCGGAAGCCTGGAACTGGAAGTCCTCGAACCGGCGACCGGGGGCCAGCCGCCGAAGGTCGCGCATCGCTGGCAGTTCCCCCTCGCGGACCTCGCGCAGACGTGGACCAATATGCTGAGCGTGACGGGTTACGTGCTCAAGCTGCCCTGGCCCGAGGGCCGCCGGCCCGCCGGCCCCACGGTCCTGGTGCGGGCGAAATTCACGATGCTGTCCGGCGAGGTCCTCACCACCGAAACACCGGTGACTCTGCCGCCGCCTCGGTCGCCGCGGCGACCAGGTCCGCTCAAATCGTAAGGGGCACGGCATGCCGTGCCCCTACAGTACGAGTGGCGTGCAACGCCCGATGTCGGCCGGGGGAAGCCCCGGCATCCCGCGCCGGCCGACGATTCCGCTGCCGGGGCTTCGCCCCGGCCTACGCTACTTGAGGCGTTCGGGCATCCCCGGCTTGGTCTCGAACCGCGGGAGCGGTCCGCCGGGGTAGGTGCGCCCTTCCTCGCCGGGGAGCCTCTCGACCGGCGGGACGACGCCCATCGTCTCCTCGGCCTTCTTCGCCAGCTCCTTCTTCGTCTCGAGGTACTTCTCCACCACGAAGCCCTTCTCGTTGAGCACGAAGCGGAACCGCGCCGGCGCCTCCGGGTCGTCGTACAGGTAGAAAAGCTCGTTGCCCAGGACCCCGGACGGCTGGCCGAGGACCTTGATGACGTCGTCCCTGCTCATGCCGACGGAGGTCTTGCCGTACATCTCGTCGAGCTTCGGCTGCTGATACCAGCACCCCGCCGCCACGAGTCCCGCGAGCGCCACGACCGCCACGATCCATCGAGTGATGTGCATCATGAGTCCCTTTCTCAAGGCCCGCGCCCCCGGCTTCGCCCGAGCCCTAGGCGGCGGGCCCGAAGTTCATATCGGCCGGCGCGCCTCCCGGCCTGCACTCTAAGGTGCCTGCCCCTCGCGCAGATTCTCCCACGGCTTCTCCGGGTTCTGCCACGCTTTTCCGACGACCTTCTTCTCGGCGTCGAAGCGGACCGTGACCTTCGTCAGGTCGCGCGGGTCGCTGCGGGTGTACACCCACTCGGTGTCGGTCCGGTACGTCGGAGGGCCGAGGAGCTTCTGCACGTCGGCCTGGGCCTGGCCGAGCGAAACGGTCTGGAAGCCCTGCCGCGTGAACTCGCAGCCCCCGAGCGCCAGGCCGCCTGCGACGGCCACGGCGACCCACAGCATCCGGCCCGACACGCTGATGCCCCCCCGTCGCGAACCTCTGGGTCGTGCGACCACGGCTATTCCTCCGGCGTCTCGAGCTTGATGATGCGCTGCGCGAAGAGCTTCTCCTGGAACCCGCCCGGCGGATAGTACGTCGCCTGCACGATCACCGCCCGGCCGGGTTCCACCCCCTTGTCCCACAAGAGGGGGAACACGTAGCACCGGTCCACGCGGTCATAGTACTGGCGCTGGCTCGCGGCGTCCAGCGCCTTGACGAACCAGTGGCCGAGCCGGTCGCCCCGCTTCTCGCCGCTCAGGGCGCGGTACGCGAAGACCTCGATGCGGAAGGACCCCACGGCCTTCGTCGGATCGCCGAACTGGTCGAGCGGCTGAAGGCGGACCTCCAGCCCCTCGTCGCCCGCCTGCCCGCTGAAACTCTTCGACTTCGTAAAGAACCCGATGACGATACTCTTGGGGGCAAACATCACCGACCAGGCGGGGTCGGATCTCGGGCCGCCCTCCGGCGTCGGGAGGCGCGGGCCGCCCGGCGACTCCTCGACCGGCTTCAGCAGCGTGTCGGTCATCATCAGCTCGCGAAGCTGGATGAGGCCCGAGACGAGCCGCTCGCGGGGGGCTTCCTGCGGCAGGCCGAGGGCCTCCTCGCGCAGGGCGTCGGCCAAGTCCATGATAATCTTCTGCCGCTCGAAGTCGCCGCCGCGATAGGTGGAGCACCCGGCCGCCAGGACGAGGACCAGCCCCGCCAAACCGATCGCCGCCGCCACTGTGCGCCGTTTCGCCACACGCCACTCCCGCCCCAAGCCCGTAGGCCGGGGTGAAGCCCCGGCATGCGTGATGTCCCAGTCCGCCGTCGCAGATCCTTCTGAGCCCGCCGCGAGGCGGCTGGAAACCCCGGAACCGCACATCTCCCGCCGCTTCCGCGGCGGGCTCGGGCGAAGCGGCAGGCTCAAGCAAGGCATTGGCCGGGGCGTTGCCCGGGCTTCGTGAACTCACAAACGGCGGGATTATAGGCCCCCGTGCCGCAGGGTGTCAATCTTTATAGCCGCCGGGGCGCGGCACGCCTCTCCTAAGCTCAGGCGCGGCGGGTCTCCTGACCCGCCGCGCGCAGACGCAGCTTCGCGCGCGGGGCAACGCACGCGGCGGCTCAGGAGAGCCGCCGCGCAGGGGGTTCAGTGGCGTTGCACTGATCGGGGTACGGCGTGCCATGTCGACACTCCGCGGCCATCGGGTGACCCTACGGAAAATGCTACAACCTCGCGGGTGCCCGCACTAGACTCGCTCGGCGGGAGGCGGCCCATGTGCGGCATCGCGGGGATCATCCGAAGCGACGAGCGGCCGGTGGACCGCGACGTCCTCGCTCGCATGGCCGCGCGCCTGGTCCATCGCGGACCGGACCAAGAGGGCGTCTGGCTTGACGGCGCTGCGGGCCTGGCCGTCCGGCGCCTCGCGGTCATCGACCCGGAGGGCAGTCGCCAGCCCCTCTCGAACGAAGACGGGTCGGTCTGGCTCGCCTACAACGGCGAGATCTACAACTACCGCGCGCTTCGCGCCGACCTGTCCGCCCGCGGACACACGCTGCGGTCGGCGGGAGACTCGGAGGTCCTCGTCCACCTTTACGAGGACCACGGGCCGGACCTCCTGGGCCATCTGGGCGGCATGTTCGCCTTTGCCGTGTGGGACGGCCGGCGCCGGCGGCTCCTGGTGGCCCGCGACCGGCTGGGGCAGAAGCCGCTCTACTGGTGGCACGGGCCGCAGGGCTTCGTCTTCGCAAGCGAGGTGGCGGCGCTCCTGGAGTGCCCGGATGTGCCGCGCGAGGCCGACTGCCGCGCGCTCGGCCGGTTCCTGCGGTTCGGCTACGTGCCCGCGCCCGAGACGGGCCTGGCGGGTATCCGCAAGCTTCCGCCCGCGCACTACCTGGAGTTCGACGCCGCCCGCGGGAGAGTCTCAGGGCCGACGCGGTACTGGGACATTCCGCGCGGTCCGGCGGAATCGGGTACAAGCGCGGCGGAGTGGCGCGAGCGGCTGCGAGCGGCGCTCACGGAGGCCGTGCGGTCGCAACTTGCGGCCGACGTGCCGCTCGGCGTCCTGCTTTCGGGCGGGATGGATTCCTCGGTGGTAACGGCGCTGGCGGCGGCCGGCGCCCCGGCGCCGCTCCGCACGTTCACGGTCCGCTTCGGCGACGCGGGGTGGGACGAGTCGGCCTACGCCCGCGCGGTGGCCCGGCGCTTCGGCACGGACCACACGGAGGTGAGCGTCGAGCCGCGAGGCGTCGAGGTCCTCGGCGAGCTCGTGGAGCGCCACGGCGAGCCCTTTGCGGACTCCTCAAGTATCGCCATGTATTACCTGGCCCGCGAGGCCCGCCGGCAGGTGACGGTGGCTTTGTCGGGCGACGGCGGCGACGAGTCGTTCGGCGGCTATCCCCGCCACGCCGCCCTGGCGATGAGCGAAGGGATGGGGCCGCGCGGGCGGCGGCTCCTCGCGCGGCTGGGCCGGCGGATGGCGCCGCGCGCCGGACGCAAGAGCCGCTGGAACGCCGCCCGGCGATTCCTCACCGCCCTCGACCTGGACCCGCTGCCGCGGTACCTGGCGTGGCGGTCGCTCTTCTCGGCCGAGGACCTGGCGGCCCTGGCAACCCCGGAATTCGCCGCCGCGGCCCTCGCCGACGATCCGCTCACGGCGTGGCGTGGCGCTATCGCGGGTCTCGAATCGAGGCCGTGGGTTGACCGGGCGATGGCGATCGACCTGGCGGACTACCTGCCGAACGATTGCCTGGCGAAGGCCGACGTGGCGTCGATGCGCCACAGTCTGGAAGTGCGAAGCCCGATGCTCGACCACCGCGTGGTGGAGCTCGCACGCCGGATGCCGGCGGATCTCAAGTGGCGCCGGCGCCTCGGCCGGCTGCCGCAGGGCAAGGCCATCCTGCGCGAGGCGTTCGCACGCGACCTCCCGCCGAGCGTTCTTCGGCGCAGGAAGATGGGGTTCGGCGTCCCGGTGAGCCGGTGGCTCGCGACGGAGCACGCGGACTGGATGCGAGGGATCCTGCTCGACCGCCGGACGCTTGCGCGCGGCCTGACCCGGCGCGGCTTCGTCGAGGAGATGATCGCCGCCCACACGGCCCTTCGCGCCGACTACGGCGAGCGGCTGTGGGCCCTGGTATGCCTGGAACTGTGGTTCCGCTGGGCCGGCCTGTAGCGCGGGGCCTTGTGCCCCGAGCGCCGGGTGGTTCGAGCCCGCCGCGGGAGCGGCGGGACACCCGGAATTCGAGTATCTCCCGCTGCTCCCGCGTGTGCCACGGCGATCAAGAGCGACACAACCCTTCCGGCACCACCCCTACCGCCTCACCTCCATGCTCCCGACGCCGGACCGCAGGACCAGGTCCCGCAGAACGGAATTGTACATAAATGGAGACTTGAGGTTCTTGGCCAGGATGTTCAGCCGCAGGGAGGCTGTGTTCCGGCGATAGGCCGAGAGGACGTCTCCGGGCCGCGCCTGGACGGCATCGGCCAGGGCGATCGCGCTGCGGAACGCATAACTAATGCCCTCGGCGGAACTCGGGCTGATCCAGCCGGCCGCTTCGCCGATGAGGGCGATCCCCGCCCCGCCGGTGCAGATCTGCCCCACACGCGTCGGCCGCAAGAGCAGCCCGCCGTGCCTCCGGAGCCGGCAGTCGAAGCGGAAGCCGAACTCCGCCAGCCTCGCCTTCAGGCGCTCGAAGCGCTCCGCCGCACCGGCCACCGGCTCCAGCGCCGCCCCCAGGAGGAGGCCCTCTTCCTTCGGAATCGTCCACGCGTAGAAGTCGGTGACGCCCGGGTCGAAGATGGCGCAGAAATACGGCAGCGCCTGCGGACAAGCGAACCACTCCTGGATAGCCGCGTAGCGCTTCGGCCACGGCGTGTCCGGGAATGCCAGCCGCCGCACCCGCGATGCCGCGCCGTCGGCGCCGACCAGGAGCCGCGCCTGCTCGCGGTACTCCTTTCCGCCGCAGGAGAGGATGAGCGTGAAGCCTTCCTCGCGGCGCTCGAAGGATCTCAGCCGGCATCCGAAGCGCGCGTCGACCCGCGCCGGCACCAGCGACACGAGCCACCGGTCCAGCTTGCCGCGGTCGAGGTTGATGTAGTGCCGCTGGTAGTAGCGTTCGCGCCGGGTCCGCAGGTCGAGCGTGCGGACGACGAAGAGCTGCGGCCCGACGAGGACGTCGCGCGGAAGGCCGAGGCCCTGTCGGGCGAGCATCTTCTGGCCGTCGGGCGCCAGGAGGCCGCCGCAGCACTTGTCGGCCTGCCCGGGCGACGGCGGGTCGGCCGCCATCGGCCGGCGGTCGATGAGCAGGACTTTGCACCCCTCGCCGATGATCCGGGCGAGAGTCGCCCCCGCCGGCCCCGCCCCGACGATGGCCACGTCGTAGCCGCCGCCTGCCTGGAAGTGGGCCTGTGTGGCCATCGCGCGTGGGCTTCCATTCGAAAGCCAGTGTCGTTCCGAGGAAGGCTATATCGCTTTTCGATTGCCGTGTGCCACGGCCGGCTTGTCCGGCCGCGCTACCGGAATCGGCGCCGATACTACAGACACGGCCGGGCAAGCCGGCCGTGGCACACGCGAGATTGAACAATCCTCGCGGAAACGGCACTGGCTACACTTCGATGTCCGCCTCGGCGCCGATGAGGTCGCGGTTGGCCTCCAGGAGCGGCTGGATGTAGTTGGCGAGGAACTCGTCGACCTGCTC
>JAPLML010000253.1 GCA_026387055.1 Planctomycetota bacterium
AAACCGTTCTTCACTTGTCAAACGCACCACGTATTTCTTGTTCATGCCGATTCTCCTTCCCCGTTCGCGGCACCTCCGTGTGCCGCAGAGGAGATCGGCACTACCACACAACCAACAACATCAAATGTGAAGGACTACTAGGGGCCGCTGAGGTCTTTCCCGGGAGCGGCGCGCTCCGCGTTCGGTGCGGGCTTGACTGCCGCGGCAGGTTGCTTGTCGACGAGTGCCATGCTTTGCGCGATCTTCTCGCATGTGGCCATGTCTTGAGGTGTCTGGGCGGAGAAGTAGACGTGGAATGCCTGGACGTCTCCGAATGAGACGATGGTCTCGGCGTGAGTTCGGACTGGGTTCCCTGTGCCGCTCGTCCACCTCATCCAGGACGTCTTCCGCCCGAGGAAGGTGCCATCGATCGGCGTGACCTCCGGCGGCTTGGCGCCGTCCCCCTTGCTCTGCTTGTGAAAAGCCGAAGGGTGCGCGCCCTGATAAACGACCAACGTCGCAGGCACCGCGCCGTACGGCGAGAGCGGACGAATATAGCAGACCAGGAAATCCGGCCCCCGCCGAAACGTAACAAGGTGGTCCTGAGGCAGGTCGACCTCCAGGTCCTTGTCCTTCACAATGGCCCTGAGCCGCCTCGTGCCCGCCTCGCGTTTCACCGGAAGGTTCGCCCCGGTGGCGTGACTCAGGATCTCCTTGGCCAACGCCGTACAGCTGGGAAGGTCCTGGCAGGCCTCCGGGTTGGCATAGGCCTGAAGCAGAACGACCGTGTGGTCAGGCGGAATGAGGCAAGCAGACGCCACGCCTGTGGCGGCCTGAACCGGCGGCGCCTGCTTCGGAACAAACAGGTACGATTTCGGCTCTTCCTTTCCCTGCGGCATGGGGGTGATCGAACAATTGGCGTACTGCTTCTCAAGGACCTCTCTGAAGTTCTTGTCGGCCCACTGGAAGGTTTCCTGGGCCATCAGCACGAGGCGCTCGCTGCCTGCATCCAGGACGATGCGGCCTTCCGCATCCGCCGAGGGGTCGGCGCCCATAATGTTCGCGGCCTTGCGCGGCTCGACCTTGGCCCCCTGAGGCATCATCATGAGAACGCCACCCCCAAGCAACTCGAGGGGTTTGTCCTGGAGCGTCAGTTTTCCAAGTTCGCCGCCGCTGGAAGTCGAATCGATGGCCAAGATGAGCCCAATCGCTGCGCCACACACCGTGAACCAGTTTATCGTGGTCACAACCTGCTGCTTGTTCACCGCATGTCCTCCTCCTGTGTGGGTCTCGAAAGGTCAGACGACTTGACCCGGAAAGGGTTCCCAAATCCTGCGCCCCGAATCAGCATTACTCAGAACCTATCCGAATAACCCGCTCCTCGGGGTGCCACGGCTTGCTTGCAAGCCGTGATTCCCGGCGCACTGGTTGCAAGCAACCAGTGGCACCCCTCGTGTGATGAGCATGTGGTTATTCGGACAGGCTCTCAGAACGTCCTGCGCGCCCCTGCTGCGCGGCATGTTCAACGTCACCGGCTTTGGCATAGTCAACCGGTCGCCTTGGCGGGCGGGTTCGGTTTCGGCGGATCCGGCCGGATCTTCTTGATCGCCTTCTCCGCCTGGGTCCGGACTTGCGGGTTCGGGTCCTTGAGCGCTTCCGTCAGCACCGGCACGGCCTCGATGGCCGCAGGGCCGATGTACCGCAGGGCGCGGATCTCCTGGCTCCGGACCTCGGGGTCTTTCTCCCTGGCCACCGCCTCGATGAGGAGCTTGGTGGCCCCTTTCGCCTCCGGCCCGCAACTGGCCAGGCCCTGTGCCGCATACAGGCGCACGTACTTGTCGGTGTCGGCGACGGCCTCCGTCAGGAGCGGCAATACGAGGGCCGGCTCGGGCTGGAGGGCGACCAGGGACCGGAGGGCCTCCATGCGGACGCCCGCGTGCTTGTCTTTCGCGGCTTCCGCCAGGGCAGGGGCCAAGGACTTGAGGCCCGGCCCCAGCAGGCGGACCATGGCGGCCGCGCGGCTGCGCACGTCGGGGCTCTTGTCGTGAAGCATCGCGAGGACATACTTGCCGGACGCGATGTTTTCCGGATCGATCTTCAACAGGGCCGCCATCGCCTCGAAGCCCACGAGGTCGTCGACGCTGCCATACCCATCGCGCACCGCGGCCACCAGGGCGGGCGCGGCCTCGCGGGCCTCCGGGCCGATCGCGCCGAGCGCGGCAATCATGGCCCGCCGGGCAAACGGGTCTTTCTCCTGCGGAAAGGCGGCGAGGAGCGCCGGGGCCGCCGCCTTCGCCTGGGGGCCGAGGCGCCCGATGGCCGCGGCCGCCTCCATGGGGACGTCGGGTTTCTCGGCCCGGAGCTTCTCGAGGAGCGCCGGCAGCGCCTCCGCCGGCGCCGGCTTCGGCGGATCGGCGGGCGCCCCGGCCGGCGCGGGCACGACCGCCCGCTTGTGCGGCTCGCGCAGGCTGGTGGTCACCCACTGGGTCTCGGCAGCCTTGGGCTTCGGGCGGCAGCGGACGACGATCGTCTCGCCGCGCACCAGCGCCTTGCACGCCGCGACCAGCTCCGGGACGGTCCCGCAGAACCCGCACTCGAAGAACGGGTTGGCCAGGGTGGCGAGTCGGGCCCAGCCGGTCGCCCGGTCCCAGTTGGAGACGTACCAGGTTCCCTCGAGCATCGTGACCGCCCGCGCGTACGGGTCGTCGCGGAAGAGGACGGCCTTCTGGCCGACCCGAACGTTCTTGAACTCGGGCGGCACGCGGCCGTCGTAGCCGATTGTGTGGTTGATGCTCTCGGTCGGCGCGAGGCCCTGGATGTGTTCGAGCGGCCTGAAGCGGATCGCGCCCTTCTCGAGGTCGACGCGCTCGACTTCGTAGAGGCCCGCCGACCGGAACTCCAGAAGGAGTCTCGGCAGCGTGAACTGCTCGGGCGCGAGGTCGATGTAGGCCCAGGCGGCGCCGGTCGGGGCGAGGCAGGCGCCGATGAGGATCAGCAGGGCGGCCACGCGGGCGGCCCGGGCCACTCGGCACGGTCTCACGGGCGGATCCTCCCTCGGGGGCTCCGGCTTGTGGCATCTGCCGCGCCGGGCGACGACGCCCAACTCCGGCACCTATTGAACCAACCCGGCGCCCGCAGGAATCGCGCCGTCTTCGAACTCGGGGGCCATGAACGGCTCGTGGTGCTGAGATTTGAGCCTGAGACCCTGGGGTCATGAGGTTCACGCCAGACCTCTTGGCGTCGCACGAAGCATGAAGCCCGGCTGTCGTGAAGAGGCCAATCGAGTCTTGACACTTCCTTGATGTGCCGCCGGCCGGTTTTGACACCGATTTGATTCGTTTCTTCACGCAGAGCGCATCTAGACTTGATGTGAGTGCCAAGTCGCCAGGGGAGAGGGAGAAGGACGATGTTGCTGAAGAAGGCGCGCCGCAAACTCTCTCCTACTCACTTCCTCGTAGCGGGATACGCGTTGGTGACTCTCATGATAGCCGCGCTGCTGGCCCTGCCGGCAGCCAGTTCCAGTGGCGAGTCGCAGTCTCTTGTCGATGCCGTTTTCCTGGCATCCTCGGGCATCAGCACGACCGGTCTGGCTGTTGTGGACGTAGGGAAGTTCTATTCCCTCTTTGGCCAGATTGTGCTGCTCATCGACTTTCAGATCGGCGGCATAGGGTACATGACGCTCTTCGTGTTCACCATGTATCTCTTGGGCGGCAGGCTCAGGCTGTCACACCAACTGGTCGCCTCGGAGTCCCTCGTTGGCCCGGTGCTGGCCGATGTGATTCACTTTCTGATACGAGTAACCCAGGCCACCCTTATCGTCGAGGGCCTGGGCGCAGCGGTTCTTGCTTGGCGCTGGGCGGGCGAGTTCCCGTTGGGCCAGGCGGTGTACCTGGGGGTCTTCCACTCCATATCGGCCTTCTGCACGGCAGGATTCTCGACCTTCTCCGACAGCCTGATGTCCTTCCAGAAGGACTTTGTGATCAACGTAACGATTTCGGTTCTCTCGCTTGTCGGGGGCATCGGTTTTCTGGTGATGGCGGATATCAGTCATCTCTCGAAGAAGATCATTCGCCGTGAATACCCCCGACGCCTGTCCGTGCACAGCAAACTGGCTGTCGTGGTCACGGCGGTGGTCATCGTCCTGGGAAGCGGCCTGATCTTCCTGGCGGAGCAATGGCCGTCCTCCATGACCCTCGGCGACCGGGTGATGACGGCGGCGTTTCAAAGCATTTCGGCATCCACCACGGACGGGTACAACTCCATCGACATCGGTGCGATGGCGCCCACCAGCCTCTGCATGCTGATGGTGTTGATGTTCATAGGGGCTTCGCCCGGTAGTACCGGCGGAGGCATCAAGACAACGACGGTAGGGGTACTGTGCGTATCGCTCTGGGCGCAACTCAGGCGTAGCGATGCCAACGTGTTTCATCGCCGTATCCACGAGGAGACGTTGCACCGAGCGTACGCCATTCTTCTATGGTCCCTCCTGATCGTTCTCTGCGACACATTGGTGTTGACCGCCACGGAGAACGCCAACTTCCTTCAAGTGCTTTTCGAGAGCGTCTCCGCCTTGGGGAACGTCGGGCTATCCACGGGGATAACTCCCAACCTCAGCGTCGGCGGCAAGATACTGCTCTCCGTTACCATGTTCGTAGGCAGAGTGGGGC
>JAPLML010000104.1 GCA_026387055.1 Planctomycetota bacterium
ATTCGACCAGTTCACCCACGATAAGGATTCCCCCCGCGTACCAGTTGATCCCGGCGTACTTGGGGTTGTCCTTGGGGTTCTCGGCGTCCTGTTTGCCGTCGAGGAAGATCTTCGCCTTGTCGGGCGGGTCGGGGAGGAGTTCAAGCTTGACCGCGTGCACGGTGTCGGGCAGGTTGCGGCCGATGGAGAGCGTGGCGAGGCGGTGACCGGTCGCGTAGCGGTCGAAGCGCGGAATGGTGCGCGGGGGCCGGTCATCGAGCGTCACGCGGACCTGGCCGCAGTCGGGGCCGAGCAGATCGTAGATCGCGGCCGAGGTTCCCCTGAACTTGAAGCTGATCGTTGCCCCGGCGGCGCCGGCCTTCCAGAACTCGGGCAGACGGCTGGTCCAATTCTTCGCCATCTTGTCGGTCGCCGGGTCGAGCTTCTGCCAGTGATCCTAAAGCTTGGCGGCACTCAAGGGCAGGAGCTTCGCCCGTTCCCAGTTGTCCGCCACGAGCGGCGCGCCGAGCGTGTGCGGTTGAGGGCCTCCTTCTCGGCATCGGTCTTGGGTTTCTTGGCGGCCAGGAGGAGCGTGCCCTCCTTGGCCAGCCGCGCGACCTCCAGTCCCATGTGGATCGACGGGACGGCATAGTGGTCGGCCACGCGCTCCATGGCGCTGGCGGCCCGGGGGAACTTGCCTTCCTGGAGGGTCGGCACGAACCCGGCGACGAGCGTGTAGACGAAGCAGATGTCGGCGGCCGGGTCGGCCTGCCACGTCTGCCGGACGATGCCTTCCATGGTGCGGTAGATGTCTTCCGGCGCCGCGCCCCCGTCATTGACGGCGAACTCGACGAACACCAGGTCGGGCTTGTGGCGCAGCACATCGTGCTCCAGGCGAAAGACGCCGAGGTCGGAGCCCGTGCCGCCGATGGCGGCGTTGATCTCGCTCACCTTGGCCTTGGGGTACTGCTCCTGGAACCACTTGAGGGTCTTGGGGCGCCAGCCGGGCTGGGCGGTGATGCTGCCGCCGAAGTAGGCGATGCGAACCTCGGTGCCGGCGTCGAGCTTGGCGAAGAAGTTGGGCAGGCCGCCGCGCGCGGCACTCGGCGGCATCAACGAGCGGATAGGCGTCGGCCCCGGCGGCGATGGGGGCAAGGAGCAGCACGAGCAAGAGGGCGGCGCTACGGGGCATGGCGGGTCTCCGGTATTCTATTTTGGATTTTAGATTCTTGATTTTCGACTTGAAAGGCAAAGGCCACGGCGAGATTCCTCGACTCGCGGCGCTCGCTCGGAATGACAGCTCGGCGCAAGTTGCCCCACGGCGGGCAGTCTTGCCCGCCGCAGCCCTGTGCGATCTGGGGTGCGGCGGGCAGGACTGCCCGCCGCGCAAGGCGCCTGTCAGGCCGCTCAAATCTCGAGCGCCGCCGCGGCCTCCTTCGGGGCGTCCATCTTCTTGAGCCAGTCCATCAGGCGGGCCTGGAGATCGTCCATCACGCGGGCGTTGGCGGCGGCCACGTTCTTCTCGCCGAGCGGGTCGGTCGCCAGGTCGTACAGCTCGCGCTCCCCCTTCGGCCCGAACGGCACGTACGCCCACTTCTCGGTGTAGACGACGGGCGTGACGGCCTTGCCGGGCTTCTCGCCGGGCTTGCGGCGCCAGTGCGAGGCCGAGACGGCGATGTCGCGGATCGGTTCCTGCTCCTTGCCGCCGAGGAGCGGCGCGAACGAGCGGCCGTGGACCGGGTCGGGCGGCTTCGCCTTCACACCCGCCAGGTCCAGGAGCGTCGGCAGGATGTCGGGCGGCTGAAGGAGCGCGGAGACCGTCCGCCCGCCCTCGAGGCCCGGGGCCGCCACGAGCAGCGGAATGTGGGCCACCTCCGGGTAGATCGGCCAGGCCCGGTCATCGCGATCGTTGATGTTCGACTTGCCGGTGCGGTTGTGCTCGCCCAGGCTGGTGCCGTGGTCGGAGGTGAAGACGACGGCGGTGTTCTCCCACAGGCCGAGGTCGTCGATCTTCTGGATGACGCGGCCGACCCAGCGGTCCACGAGCTCCGCCTCGGCTGAGTAGTGGGCCCGCAGATTCTTCAGCTCTTCGGGCGTATAGTCCGAGGCCTTGCCGTAGTTGGGATGGAGCATCGGCGTGCCGGCGTAGTCGGGGTCGTAGCGGCGGACGAGGTATTCGGGCGGGTCCCACGGCTCGTGCGGGTCGAAGAAGTCGACCCACAGGAAAAAGGGATGATATTTGTAGTTCTCTTCAAGCCACTCGGTGGCGAGGGCGGCGGTGCGCGGCGGAAAGTAGTCCTCCTCGCGCCGCCACCCGCGGTTCTCCCACCGGTGGAGGTCCACGAGGTTCTGGCCCTGGAAGTGGCGGCCGGTGCGGGTCTTCTCGGGCGGCATGACGTGCTCGATGGGGTAGTTCATCCGCAGCATCGGCAGGTCGGCCTCCTGGCCGCGAAGAAGGTTCGCCCCGTCGAAGCCCTGATCGAAGTTCGCCCGGAAAAGGTGCGGCGTGTCGCCGAGGAGCTGCGAGACGTACCCCGCCTGGTGAAGGATGGAGGGCAGGTGGTTCTTGCCGCTCTGGGTGCGGCTCTGCCACCCGTACCACGGCCAGCCGTAGCGGCCGGTCGTCACGTCGGTGCGGTGGGGACTGGTCGGGAAGCTGGAGTTGTAGAAGTTCGACAGGCTGACCGCCCGCCGGGCGAACTGTTCGAGCTGCGTCGCCCGGACCGGCATGGCCGCGCGCCGGGAAAGGTTGTCGTAGCGGAACGTGTCCGAGATGATCAGTATGATATTCACGCCTTTTTCCTTTCCGGGCCTACCCTGTTTCCCGCAAGCCGCAATGACTAATGTCTAATGACTAATGTCTAATCAAACGACAAACGGCAATGACCAAAGGGGGCAGCCTTCGACGCCGCGCCGGTCCCGGCGGTTGCATTAGACATTGCCTTTTGCCTTTTGATTAGTCATTAGGACTTAGCCATTAGTCATTCTTTGCAGGCGGCCGCTCACGCATCAAGCGGCGCACATCGAACCGATAGTATTTCTGCTTCCACGCCGGCGCGCCGTCGGCGGCGGCATTGGCGACGTAGATCACGCCGTCGGCGGGGACCATCAGGGCGTTGTGCAGGTTCGATCCCATCGCCACGGGGCCGTCCATGAGGCGCAGGGCGGACTGGGGCGTGAACTTCCCCTGCCCTTCCTTGACGCGCTCGCAGAGCTTGGCGTAGCGGCTCCCGGCCGAGAGGATGACGGTGTCGGGGACCGGCGTCGGCAGAAGGGAGTGCGCCTCGCCGGGCTTGACAAGCTCAAGCTTGTCGGGCGTGGCCCACACGCCGACGGCCGAGTCGGCCCGCGCGTCGGCGATCACGTAATAGTACTCGCACGTGCGCGGGCCGGCGCGGAAGACGCCGATCGCCTGGTCGAGCGTCCGAGCCTCCTCCAGCACGCGCCGCACGAGGAAGGCCATCGGCGTGCCGTTCCACATGCCCGTGCCGCCGCCGCCCATCTCGCCGATGCTCACCTGCTCCAGGTTCATCCCCGTCACGGAGCCGATGAAGCCCGCGTACGAGACGTTGACGAACGCCGCCTTGCCGTCGGGCTCCTGGATGATGAGGACCGCGTGGTCCTGGAGCCGCCAGTCCACGCCGTAATCGAGGATGCGGCCGTGAAGGAGCTTGCCCTCGGCGGTGACCTTCTTCAGGAGGGCGAAGCCGCTGCAGTGGAACATCTCGGGGATGAGGTTGCAGGCGATGACGCGGTCGGCGGGAAGCTCGGCGCCCTCGGCCAGGGCCTTCATCTCGCGGAAGTACGCGTCCGGGATTTTCCCGGCGAACGCCGCGTTGAGGACGGCGGCGATCTCGGGCCGCGTGATCTTCAGGTCGCCCAGGCGGACGGCGTCGCCCTCGCGCAGCAGGAAGCCCACGTTCTCGGAGATGGCCTTCCTGAGCAGCCGCCCGTGCTGGCGGCCCATCTCTTCGGGCGTGCCCTTGAGATGGAGGACGCGGTAGCCATCGACGGTTTCCAGGTAGCCTTGCCCCTCGGTGGCCACGAGGGCCCGCGCCGGTTGGGCATCGGCGGCCCAGACCTGGCCGGCGACAAGGAGCAGGAGGAGCAGGAAGCCAAGGACTCTACGTGTCATGGAGCACCCTCCGCGTCCTACCATTGCAAACGCCCGGGTCTTCTGGTATCAAGGTAGCGCGTTTCGGTCGCCGTGTCCAGCGCCAAATGCCGCGCACGGGCAGGGCCTTTGGTTACGGAGGGTAGCACGGCCACCCGCTGGTACGTGTTTAGCGTACCCCGGCAGGTGTGGCACGGCCGGCTTGTCCGGCCGTGGGGAATGTGGCCGGCGCTCTGCCACGGCCGGACAAGCCGGCCGTGCCAGTCGCCGCGGCGACCTATCGGGACAATGGCACACTCGCTAAACACATACACGCGCCGTTGCGTGGCCATGCCACCCCTCGCTGAGGGGTAGCCTCCCACGGAGAGCCTTCTATGAGGAAGATGATGCTGACGGTAACAACCCTCGCCGCGTTCGGCCTGGCCGCGGGCGCCTGGGCGGGCGAACCGCCGGAGCAGTTCCGCCTCTGGGGCGCGCGGGCGAAGGCTCATCCGTACCTGGCCGACCCCGGCCTCGACGCCCCTGCCCCGGTCGCCGCCGCGGCGAGCGACGAGGAGAAGTCGCGCGGCTTCATCTTCTTCTCGAAGCCGCCGGCGTTCCTCATCCGGCCCAACCACGTGCCCACGGCCGAGGAGCGCGCCGCCCGCCTCACCGCCCGCGACTGCCCCGGCCAGTACGGTCCGCTGGAGTTCGCGGTGCTCGCCCTTCGGGACGGCGAGTTCACGGTGGAATGGACGGGCCTTACCGGGCCCGGCGGCAGGAAGATCCCGCCCGAGCACCTCGACGTCCGCGTGGTCCGCTACGCCAAGGTCCCCAGCGCCAGGGGCCCCGAGGTGGTCCCGATCCTGCTGGAATGCATGTTCCGAAAGACCGTGCCCGCCGGGCGCGTCCAGCCGTTCTGGATCACCTACCACGTCCCGGAGAGGACCGCGCCGGGCACGTACGAGGGCAAGGTCATGATCCACCTCGACAACGAGGTGAAACTGACCGTCCCCCTCGCGCTCACGGTCTACAGCTTCACGCTAGTCGAGCCTGATGTCAATCTGTATATCTACTACAATAATGATACGAACCCGGCCTACCAGGTCGCGGCCGAGCGCGAGCTTGCGGACCAGCGGTGCCACGGCATGACCATGGCGTCGCTCGAGATGCCCGTGACGCGCGACGGCGACCTCCCACGCGCGAGCGCCGCGCCCTGGCTCGACCTCTACAAGAAGGCCGGCTTCGCGCGGCCGTACCTGCACACGGGCCTGTGGAACCGCATCACGGCCGAGTGGCTGAACACGCCGGACAAGTCGATCGCCATGTGGGGCCCCTGGTTCCGCTACTACCCGTTCAGCGAGAAGCTCGACCGCCGCTTCGCGGAGACCGTCCGGATGCTGCGCGACGAGGCGAAGGCGCGCGGCCTGGAGCTCATGCTCGCCGTGGCCGACGAGGCCGGCAGCCACGCCTGGACCACCGAGGCGGCGCAGCACTACAACGACCTTCTGAAGGCCGACGTGCCCGGCGTCCTCCGGGAGCTGACGGTCGGCGGGGGCTGGGCCACGGGCCGCCCGGAGGACGAGCTCTGGAAGGGCCGCATCAACATATGGACTACAAATCGATGGCTGCCGGAGAAGCTCGCCCTCGTCCGGGCCGGCGACCCGAAGGCCCTCCTCCAGATCTACAACATGGGGGGCGACGGGTCGACCGGCGGCGGCATCGAGTCGGTCCGCGCGTTCTACGGCTTCTTCATCTGGAAGTCCAAGGCTGCCGGCGCCGCCCAGTGGACCTACTACCACCGGCGCAGGGGCACGTGCCCACGCTCCGGTGGGAGATGGCCCGCGAGGGCACGAAGGACCTGCGGCACCTCGCCACGCTCGAGAAGCTCCTGGCCGGGAAGACCGGCCCGGCGGCCGAGGCGGCGCGCAAGTTCCTCGATGAGATCGCCGCCAAGATCGTCCTTCGGACCGACGCCTACGACCCCATCGGCGGGGGGCGCGTGCCCGTCCAGCCTCCGGGAACCTACGACGAGTGGCGGGCCCGGATCGCGGAGTTCATCACGCAGTTGTCAGCGCCGCGGTAACCCCACGTGAAGGAGACGTCGGCATGGCGAAACCGCAAAAGACCAGGCCGCCGATGGGCCGGCGCGAGCGCGTCCGCAGGATCATTGCCGGCCAGCCGGCCGACCGCTGCGGGTTCTGGCTCGGCAACCCCCACGCCGACACCTGGCCGATCCTCCACGCGTATTTCGGCACCAAGACGGAGCTTGAGCTGCGGACGAAGCTCGGCGACGACCTGCGCTGGCTCTGCCCGCAGTTCTACCCCGGCGCGTGGAAGGACCCCAAGAGCCGCGACATGTTCCCGCCCATCCTCGGCGAGGACCACGGCAAGCATCACCCCTTCGCCGACTGCGAGTCGGTCGAGCGGGTCGAGGACTACCGGTGGCCGAGCCCCGACCACCTGGACTTCGAGCCGTGCCTGGCGGACCTGCGCTCCGCCGGCGACATCTACCGCGCCAGCGGCATGTGGTGCTGCTTCTACCACCACGTCATGGACCTCTTCGGCATGGAGAACTACATGCTGAAGATGTATACTCATCCCGATGTTGTCGACGCCGTCACGCGGCGCGTCTGCGAGTTCTACCTGGAGGCCAACGAGCGGTTCTACGCGAAGGCCGGAAGGATGGTCGACGGGTTCTTCTTCGGCAACGACTTCGGGACGCAGCTCGACCTCATCTGTTCGCCCGCCCACTTCGACCGGTTCATCATGCCGTGGTTCCGGAGATTCACCGACCAGGGCCACGCCCACGGCTACCAGGTCATCCTGCATTCGTGCGGGGCGATCCACAAGGTGATCGACCGGCTGATCGCCGCCGGCGTCGACTGCCTGCATCCGCTCCAGGCCCGCGCCCGGAACATGGACGCCGCCACGCTGGCCCGCGACTTCAAGGGCCGCATCGCCTTCCTCGGCGGCATCGACACGCAGCAACTCCTCGTCCACGGCACGCCGAAGGAAATCAAGGCGGACGTGCGCCGGGTGAAGCGCCTCCTCGCCCCGCGCCTCATCGTCAGCCCCAGCCACGAGGCCCTTCTTCCGAACGTCCCGCCGGAGAACGTTCGCGCGATGGCCGAGGCGGCAGTGGAATAGTGTGGTCGCGGCGGCGGCCAGGCGGTCATGTGAGCCGCCAATTATCGCGGCGCGGGCAGAGACGCGGCCTGCACAGGGCCGGAGGGCTTGAACGCGATCTCGATGTTGTCGGCCGGTTTGAAGTCGCGCATCGTCCAGACGAGCGTCTTGCCTTCGGCGGCCGTCACGGCCCCCGCCGGCATGACGCGCATAAGGCGGCCGGGCTCGACGCCGTCGAGCGTGACGGTGATGACCGCCTTCTCGATCTTGCCTTTCCACGTCGCCCCGGTCCGCAGCGTGTAGGCGTAGTACAAGAGGTCGCCCTTCTCGGCCGTCTTGAGGCGGGCCGGCTCCACCCAGTAGTTGACCTTGATGGTCTTCGGGGCGCGGGACTCCATGGGCACGTCCCAGACCTTCCACTGCTTGTACGGCCCCTCGAAGCGGTAGGACTCGGCCCCGCCGGAATCGCCGCCCGGGCGCATGCGCCCCATCGGGCCTTCGGCCTCGGGCGTGCCGTTCTCGGTCCGGATACCCTCGACGGCCTTGCCATCGACCGTGACGGCGAAGTCGTGGAGCTCGGTCTCGAACAGGCCCAGCGGATACCCCATCCGCACGGGGCCGGCCTTGCCCTCGTTGTACATGTTGAAGACGGCCTCGACGGCCACGCGCTTCTCGCCGAGGGCGATGCCGACGGTCTCGCTTTCCATCCGGACCATCGTCCAGCGGGCCCGCGGGGTGGCCACGTCGGCCCAGGCCGCCGAGATCGCCGCCGCCACCAGCGCCCCCGCCGCCAGGGCGACGCCCAGCTTGCCTCTTATCGATGTCATGGAGATTCCTCCTCTTATCACATCTACCGCCTGCGTACTCCCCTCTCCCCTCGCGGGAGAGGGGCCGGGGGTGAGGGGCCGCGCGGAGATCACCCTCACCCGGCTTCGCCGCCCTTTCCCGTCAAGCGAGAGGGCTGACTGCCATGCAACGCCAAACGCCCACCGCCGCCAGTCCCTACTTGGATCCAACCTTGACGTCCGCCGCCGTCTCCTGCGCCTCGCGAATAACAACCTCCAGCGGCGCGGGGACAGCCAGGTTTCTCTCCTCGCCGCGCTTGCTGAGGACCACCGTGAGAGTGTACGTCCCGGGAATGACGCCGGCCAGCCTGAACCGCCCCTCCGCGTCGGGATAGGGCTGGTACGCCCCCTTGGCGCCGACGGCGGTGGGCTGAAGCTTGAGCGAGAGAAGCTCATACCCCAGCGGCTTCCCGTCGGCGCCGCGGACGGTGCCGCGAAGCGACCCCGTGATGTGGGCCGCCAGCTCCACTTTCTCCTGGCCGCCGGGCGGGACCTTGACGTCGGCCGCCTCGACCAGCAGGCCCGGGTCGATCGGCGAGCAATGGATCTTGTGCGTGCCGGGCAGCAACCCCTCAAAGCGGAAGGCGCCGTCGCGATCGGTCAGGGCAACGTACCGGTTCTGATTGTCCATGCCGGGCATGTAGGGCAGTCCGCCGTCGCGGCCGACGTCGAGGCGCACGTGGGCCCCGGATACCGGGGCGCCCTTCGTGGTCGCGACCCGGCCGACAACCACGCCCCCGTTCTGGAGGGTAACGTCGGCGGTCTCGATCTTGCCCGCCGCCACGGCTTTCTCGGGGACGGCGTGGAGCATCAGGCCCGCCCTGGCGGGCGGAATCACGCTGAGCGCCCAATTGCCGGGCGGCACGTGCGGGACCGTGAAACGGCCGTCGCGGCCGGTCCGCCCGCCGGAAGTCGCGGAGTAGCCGCCCGGCCCCATGCGCTGGAAGGCGATCACCTGGCAACCCGGCACGGGCTTGCCGTCGGGACCTTTCACGACGCCCGTCATCGCCCCCCCTGCCCCCAGCTTGAGATCGACCTGGGTCGTCTTGCCGGCCGCCAGGTCCTTGAGCGGCGCGGACGCGCCCAGGAGGCCCGCGTTCGTTTCGGTCGGCGCGACAGAGAGCGTGATCGGCGGGGGCCGTGCCGGGCCTGCCTGCCTCAGGGCGGGGGGCACGCCCGCGATCTTGAATCGGCCGCCGGCATCGGTGACCGTCCTCAGGCCCGCCTGGTAGCCCAGCGAGAGGTTGACGGCGGCGCCGGCGACCGGCTTGCCGTCGGGGTCGGTCACGGTGCCCGCGACGCCGGCCCCTTCCGGCAGCTTCAGCGGGTGCTCGAGCGCGAAGCCGCTGACCACGGAAATGCCCTCGAACACATGCTCATAGCTTGTCGATCCGGCGGGAGGACGGACGGTGACGGCATACTTGCCGGTCGGCAGGCCCGCCAGCACGAAGCGGCCGGCGGCGTCGGTGACCGCGCGGGGCTTCTCATGATCCGGAAGGCCTGGCGCGGCAGCCGACGCCTCCGCCCCCGCGACGGGATTGCCGTCCGGCCCCACGACGACGCCCACGAGCTTGCCCTCCTTGTAGAGCGTCACGTCCTGGAGCTCGACGTCGCCCGCGTCGGGCGCGTTCACGCCGCGGAGCACCGCGGGCGAGACGCCCGTCCCCTGCGGCGGCTGGACGGTCAGACGATAGGTCTCTTTCGTGAGCCCGCCCACGCTGTACCGGCCCTGGGCGTCGGTGACGGCCTCGCCGGCGTACCACTGCCCGGGCATCTGGTACATGTTCGGCGGGCCTTCCTCGGTGGCCGCCTCGAGCGAGGACGAGACGGCGGCGCCGGCCACGGGCTTGCCGGCCTCATCGAGCACGCGCCCCTGGAGGCGTGCCCCCGCGGGCAGGCGGAAGTCCTCGACCGCGGCCGCCCCCCCGCTCAGGCTGATCCGGCGCACGAGCCCGGGCTTCCAGGAGTACAGGCGGATGAGCGCCGTGCCCGCCGGCGGATCGACTGAACCGACGACGTAGCTGCCGGCCGCGAGCCTGGCGATCCCGTACTTGCCCTGCCTGTCGGTGACCGCCGTCCACCGGGCGAGGCCCTGCCAGCCCGCCTGTCCCACGAGGTTCAGCGTCACGGTCGCGCCGGGCACCGGCTCGCCGCCGGGCCCGCTCACCGTGCCCGTGACCCGCGACGTGGCGGGGGCCAGGAGCACGGTCATCGGGGTCGGTTCTTCCTGGAACATCGACAGGGTGGGCGCGCCCGCCAGCGCGCACGGGGCCAGGGTTCCGCCCGCCGGTCCCTCGACCGATACCGTCAGCCTGTAGACCGCGTCGGCGGGTACGGCCACGCTGAAGGCGCCGCCCGCGGCGCTCGTCGCCGTCCAGGTCCGCGGGCGCTCGCCGAAGGAGTGGTCCGTCAGCGTCACCTTGACGCCGGGCACGGGCGCGCCCGAGACCGTGACGGCCTTGCCATGGAGCGTGACGCTTTCTTGGGGCGCCGCCGCGGGCGCAGACCAGGAGACGTTGGCCGACATCGCCAGAAGGAGCAGGGCGCAGCCGATAATGCAGCCGTCGTGGGATTGGCGTCCGATGATCATAAGCCTCCTCCGCGTACCGATGCGGGCGGCCACCTTGGCGTCAGCGCAGAGAACCCAGCCGTCATTTTAGACACTCTCGGCGGGCGGCGGTTCCAGAAAAACGTCTCCTCCCCTGATGCATCACTCCGCGGGTGGCACGGCCACCCGATGTTGGGTGGCCGTGCGTGACCGGCAGTTCCTACAACGCCACTTGAGTCCGTGCGCGGTGGGTCTCTCGCCACGGCGAGTCTTCGACCTGACCCACCGCACAACAACTGCCCCGCACGGGCCGGAGAACGCACACGCGCGGCGGGTCAGGAGACCCGCCGCGCTATCTGGCGTTGTAGTACAATGCACGGCCACGCAACGGCGCGTGACCGTGCCACCCCCCTTGCGCCACCCATGAGCCAACAGAGCTTGTCTCGCCCGACCAGGCCCCGGCGCACGGCATTGACGGCCCGGGCGTGCTTTCTATAATGCCCTTTCCGGCCCATCGTTGGCGCTTCGCAGGGAGATTCCCCGAGCGATGCCCGGCCGCCGCGAAGGAGGAGGACCCACGTGCTTTACTTCGACAAGAACACGCAGTCGTTTTACACGGACCTGAAGACCCCCAAGCTGGAGGACATCCCGGAACCGAACCTGTACCGGGAGATATTCCCGTACAGCCAGTTTCCGAAGATCCCCTTCACACACGAGCGCGTGCCGACGTTCATCCCGCCGGAGACGTGGATCACCGACACGACGTTCCGCGACGGGCAGCAGGCCCGCCCGCCGTACACGGTGCCGCAGATCGTGGCCCTGTTCAAGTTTCTGCACCGGCTGGCCGGGCCGCGCGGCCTGGTGCGCGCCGCCGAGTTCTTCCTGTACTCGAAGAAGGACCGCGAGGCGGTCGAGAAGTGCCTGGAGCTGGGGTACGAGTTCCCGCAGGTCACGGGCTGGATCCGGGCCGTCAAGAGCGACTTCCACCTCGTGCGGGAGATGGGCCTGAAGGAGACGGGCATCCTGGTCTCGTGCTCCGACTACCACATCTTCCTGAAGCTGCGGCGGACCCGGCGCCAGGCGCTCGATATGTATCTGGATATCATCAAGTCCGCCCTCGACGAGGGCATCACGCCCCGCTGCCACTTCGAGGACATCACCCGGGCCGACTTCGAGGGGTTCGTGATCCCCTTCGCGGCCGAGCTCATGAAGCTGGCCGAGCAATACGAGATCCCCGTCAAGATCCGGGCCTGCGACACGCTGGGCTACGGCGTGCCGTACGTGGGCGCGCAGCTCCCGCGGTCGGTCGCCAAGATCATCTACTGCCTGCGGCGGCAGGCGGGCGTCCCGCCGGAGTGGCTGGAGTGGCACGGCCACAACGATTTCCACAAGGTCCTGGTGAACGCGACGAGCGCCTGGCTGCACGGGTGCTGCGCCGCGAACGGCACGCTCCTGTCGATCGGCGAGCGGACGGGGAACCCGCCGCTGGAGGGCCTCGTGGTCGAGCACGCGATGATGTGGGGCGAGACCGAGGGCGTGGACTACGGCGTCATCACCGAGATCGCCGACTACTACCGGGCCGAGATCGGCTACGAAATCCCGCCCCTCTACCCGCTCGTGGGCCGCGACTTCAACGTGACCCGCGCGGGCATCCACGCCGACGGGCTCATGAAGAATGAAGAAATCTACAATCCGTTTGACACGATGCGGCTCCTGAACCGGCCCGTCCAGATCGGCCTCACGGACAAGAGCGGCGTCGCGGGCATCGCGGCGTGGATCCAGGACCGGTACGAGCTGGCCGAGCCGCCCTCGAAGGACGACCCGCGGATCGGGCAGATCAACGACTGGGTCACGCGCGAGTACGAGGACGGCCGGATCACGGGCATCAGCGACGAGGAGATGGACGCGCAGGTCCACGCCGCCTTCGGCGACGTGCCGCGCAAGCCTGAAACGCTGTAAGCCACCCATTTCGCCCCCCGTGGATGTATGTGTTTAGCGTCATACCAGATTGCCGGGTGGCACGGTCACGCGCTGTTGCGTGGCCGTGCATGGTCACCTGGGGGAGCAAGCACGGTCACGCAACGGCGCGTGACCGTGCCACCCACACTAAACACGTACCGGTGTAATCACCGGGGGCTAAGTATTCACGGCGGGCGATCTACCTGCCCCCTTGGCGGCGCAGGTGATCGGCGATGTCGCCGCGGCCGGCGCGCTCGGCGGCCTGGATGGGCGTGCCAACGTTCGGCGCCTCGGCCCGCACGTCGGCGCCTTTCGCGAGCAACAGGTTGATGACCTCGCGGCTGGCGTCGCGCGCGGCGAGGTGAAGCGGCGTGAGGCCCCCGGCGTCCTTGGCGGCGGGGCTGGCGCCTTTCGCCAGGAGGAGCTTGACCGCTTCCGCCTTGTCTTCCTTGACCGCCAGGTGCAGCGGCGTCGCGCCGCCGGCGGCGGCCGCGTTGACACCGGCCCCCTTCGCGATCAGGGCCTCGACCACGCTTGCCGCGCCCGCCTGGGCCGCCAGGTGCAGGGGCGTGGCGCCGTACTTGTTCTTGGCGGCGGTGTCGGCGCCCTTGGCGAGCATGAGGCCGACCATCTCAAGGTCGCCGCGGGCGGCAGCCACGTGGAGGGGGGTTTCCTCGTCGCCCTTCGCGTTCGGCGACGCCCCCTTCTCAAGGAGGATCCCGACGATCTCGGCGCTGCCGCCCCGCGCCGCCTCGTGGAGCGGCGTGCCGGCGGGACCTTCGGCGTTCGGGTCCGCGCGGCGCTCCAGGAGGACGCCGACGACGCTCTGCGAGCCCGCCCGCGCCGCGACGTGGAGGGGCGTGACGCCGGCGGCCCGGCTGTCGACCTTCGCGCCGCGCTCGATCAGCATCCGCACGACCTCGCGGTTGCCCGCTCCGGCGGCGACGTGGAGGGCCGTTTCGTCGCCGACCCGGGCATTGATGTCGAGCTTGCGGGCCAGGAGGAGGTCGATGACCTCGCGCCGGCCCGCCCGCGCCGCGATGATGAGGGGCGTGCCGCCGGCGGACCGGGCGCTCGGGTCGGCCCCGCGCTCCAGGAGCATCTGCAGGATCGGGCGGGTCGTCTCGGCCGCCAGGCAGATCGGCGGGTTCCCGGCGGCATCGGGCACGTTGACATCTACGTTCTTGGATATTAGGATGGCGAGGACATCGGGGTGGTTCCAGCGGATGGCCTCGTGGAGGGGCCGGCCCATGTCGCCCTCGGCGCCGGGATCGGCGCCCTTCGCCAGCAGGAGGCTGGCGACGTCGCTGTACCACCAGCGGGCGGCCAGGAGGAGCGGCGTGCCGGCGTCGCCGCGGTAGTTCACGTTCG
>JAPLML010000108.1 GCA_026387055.1 Planctomycetota bacterium
CGGAGCCGTACCTCTACCGCGATGAGATTCCGCAGGCGCTCCGGGCGATCTTCAACGGAATGGCCGCCAACTTCTTCCCCGACACGCGCATGATGGCCGAGCACGCGCTGCCGGAGTTGGGCGACTGGCGCGGCGACCACTACAAGTCGTCCGACGAATCGAACTCGACGTACTGGCTGCGCCTCATGTTCGTCGACGAGCGCGGCGAGGACCTGTGCCTCGGCATGGCGGTGCCGCGGACGTGGCTGGCCGACGGGGCAGCGCCGGCCATCGAGCGGGCGGCCACGCGGTTCGGCCCGATGGGCCTCCGCTATGAATCGCGCGCGGCGAAGGGCGAGATCGCGGCCGTGCTTGACCCGCCCGTCCGCCGCCCGCCGGCCCGGATCTTTCTGCGCTTCCGCCATCCGGAATCCAAGGCGATCGCCAAGGTCACGGTCGAGGGCAAGCCGTGGACCCGGTTCGACGCCAAGCGAGAATGGGTCGAGTTGCCCGCTCTGAAGGAGCGGACCACGATCACGGCCCATTACGGCGGTTAATCCTGCAACGCCACGTTGCGCGGCGGGTCTCTCGCCACGGCGAGTCTTCGACCTGACCCGCCGCGTGTGGGCGTTTTCCGGCCGATGCGTGCGGCTTGGCGCGCGGTGGGTCAGGAGACCCACCGCGCACGGCGTCAAGTGGCGTTGCAGGATCAGGGTTAGGAGGACCATCATGTCGGATGCCAGGACGAACCTCTCGCGGCGCGACTTCCTGGGCGCCATGACGTCGGCGGCGCTGCTGGGCATGGCGTCGGCCGGCCCGACATCGCTGGCGGCGGCCCCGCTCGCCTCGGACCGCCGTGTCCGCATCGGCGTGGTGGGCGGGAACTTCGGCACCCAGTGGCAGTGGCACCTGGACCCCAACTGCATCGTCGAGGCCGTGAGCGACCTCCGCCCCGACCGCCGCCAGTATCTCCAGCAGGTCTACAAGTGCGAGAAGCCCTACGAGTCGCTCGAGAAACTCGTGCTCGACCCCAAGGTCGAGGCCGTCGCGGTCTTCACCGGCGCGCCGGACCACGCGCGGCACGTGCTGGAGTGCTTCAAGCAGGGCAAGCACGTCATCTCGGCCGTGCCGGCGTGCCTGACGCTCGAAGATGCCCGGAAGATGAAGGAGGCCAAGGAGCGCACGGGCCTCACGTACATGATGGCCGAGACGAGCTACTACCGCTGGCCCACGATCCTCGCCCGCCAGCTCTGGAAGGAGAAGCGGTTCGGCCGGTTCCTGTACTCCGAGGTCGAGTATTACCACAACATGATCGGCGCCGAGCGCGACGGCCTCTCGTTCGACCAGGGCAAACGCACCTGGCGCTACGGCTACCCGCCGATGCTCTACCCCACGCACTCGACGGGGTTCCACGTCGGCGTAACGGGCGAACGGCTGACCGGGGTCTCGTGCCTGGCCTGGGGCGACGACGACCCGGCCCTCAAGGACAACGACTACCAGAGCCCGTGGTGCAACCAGTCGGCCCTCTTCAAGACGAGCGGCGCGAACATTTGCCGGTGCAACGTCTTCTGGCGGGTCCACTCCGACGGAGAGCGGGCCCCCTCCTGCCCGAGCCGATGCGCGTGGCCACGGGTCACGGGAACTCCCACGGTTTCCTCACGCACGAGTTCGTCGCCGCCCTGGTCGAGAACCGCCCGCCGGCCGTGGACCTGTACGAGGCCCTGGCGATGACCGTGCCGGGCATCGTGGCGATGGAATCCTCGCGCAAGGGCGGCGAGCACCTGAAGGTGCCGGGCTTCGATAAGGCGTAAGGCGAGATTGCGAAATGCGGATTGCGGATTGCGGATTGCGGATTGGACGGCGCAAGGCGATGGCACGCCGCGTTTAGCCGTCGCATCGTTTAGCCGTCGCCGGTACGGCGACGATCCTTGTTACGCGGCCGTGCCGGCCGCGGCTAAACGATGCCCGTCCAGCCGTCGCCGTTTTTTTGCCGTCGCCATCGTTTAGCCGTCGCCATCGTTTAGCCGTCGCCGGTACGGCGACGATCCTTGTTACGCGGCCGTGCCGGCGTCCTGGGCGCTCAGGCGGGGGCCGTCTCGCCCAGCGAGCGGGTCACGATGGGCATTATCGGCTGCGGGGGTCGCGGCAGCGACGTCATGGGCCACTTCCTCCGCCAGAAAGACGTGCAGTGGCTGGCCGTGTGCGACGCCCGCCGGGAGCGGCAGCGCGCCGGCAAGCAGATGGCCGACGGCCGCAACGGCAACGCCGACTGCGCCGCGTACACCGATTTCCGCGAGATGATCGCGCGGCCGGACCTCGACGGCGTCCTCATCGCCACGGGGTGCCACTGGCACGCCCTCGCCTCGATCTACGCGGCCAGGGCCGGCAAGGACGTCTACTGCGAGAAGCCCAGCACGCTCACCGTGGCCGAGGGGCGGGCCATGGTCGAGACCATGAAACGCCTCGGCACCGTCTACCAGGCGGGGCACCAGCGCCGGTCGGTCGACTCGTTCCGGTTCATGGCCGAGGTGGTCCGCAAGGAGATGATCGGCAAGCTCAAACGGGTCTACATGGAAGTATGGGAGACCGGCGCGGTCCCGCCGGAGGCGCCGCAGCCCGTCCCGCCGGGCTTCGACTACGAGATGTGGCTCGGCTGGACGCCGTGGCACCCGTACACGAACGCCCGCGTCCGCGGCTGGACGAACTTCTGGGACACCGGCGGCGGCAATATGGTCGACATGGGGTGCCACTGGAACGACACGGCCCAGTTCGTCCTCCAGCGCGACGACACCGGCCCGGTGGAGTACGAGGGCGAAGGCGTCTTCCCGCCCCCCGGTGCGTTCAGCGAGGTGAACGTGCGCGGCGAGTGGCGGGCCGCCTACGCCGACGGCGTGAAGTTGGTCATGCGGCAGATCGGCCCCTTCGAGGCCCGCTACATCCGCTTCGAGGGCACTGACGGGTGGGTCCAACTGGTCGACGGCACGAACACCGTAACGGCCGAGCCGGCGTCGATCCTGAAGATGCGCGGCATCTCGGCGAAGGGCTGGGGCGACGCCGGCGACCACGTCCGGAACTTCCTCGACTGCGTCAAGTCCCGCAACCCCCTGACCACGTGCCACCCCGAGTCGGCGCACCGGGCGACGAGCCTCGGCCACCTCGGCAACATCGCGATCCGCCTCGGCCGCAAGATCAGGTTCGATCCGAAGACGGAGCGAATCCTCGGCGACCCGGAGGCCGACCGGATGCTGAGCCGGCCCCTCCGGCCGCCGTGGCACCTGTAAACCAAGTGCGGAGTGTGGAATGCGGAGTGAACGGCGAAAGGCAACGGCTCGCCGCGTTTATCCGTCGCATCGTTTAGCCGTCGCCGGTACGGCGACGAACGATAATCGCGGCCGTACCGGCCGCGGCTAAACGATGCGCAGGCCGGCCGCGGCTAAACGACGGCAAGGCCTACACAAACGCAAGGAATCATAACAATGGATTACCTGATGCGCCGCCTCGCGATTGTGTTCGTCCTCTCGGCCGTGACGGGCGCCTTGGCCGCCCCAGCCGCCCCCCCGCCCGCGCCGCCCACGAAGGCGGACATCGAGAAGGCGGTCGCGGCGATCCTGGACTACGACATCGGCAAGCCGCACGCGCCCGTCGCGGAAGTCGAACGTCTCGTCCTGGCCGCCCATGGGAAGCCGGACCTGCGGCCGCACCTGGAGGCCCAGTTTATCCGGGCACTCGAAGGCAAGGCCACCGACGAGGCCCGGCTGTTCATCTGCCAGCAGCTTTGGCGCATCGGGTCGGAGGCGTCGGTGCCCGTCCTCCAGAAGATGCTTCTGGACGAGAAGGCGGCCCATGCGGCCTGCTGGGGCCTCGCCAACAACCCGAGCCCGAAGGCAACGGCGGCCCTGCGCGAGGCGCTTGGGCAGGCGAAGGGCAAGGCCCTCGTCTCGGCCATCGGTGTGCTGGGCGACCGGCGCGACGCGGCGAGCGTCGAGGCGCTCGGCAAGCTGGCCGCTGGCGAGGACGCGGCCGTGGCCGATGCCGCGGCGGCGGCGCTCGGCCGGATCAGCGGAAGCGACGCGGCCGCGGTCTTGGCGAAGGCCCGCACCGGCGGCGCCGCCCGGCGCCGGGCCGCCGTCACCGAGGGCTACCTCCAGTGTGCGGACCGCCTGGCCGCCGCGGGCAAGGAGAAGGAGGCGGCCGCGATCTTCCGCGAACTCCTCGCGCCGAACGAGTCGCGCCTCATCCGCCGGGGGGCCCTGGTGGGCCTTCTCGGCCTCGGCGGACCGGACGCCGTGGCCCTGGTGGTCTCGACCCTGAGCGGCGACGACGCCATGCTCAAGGCGACGGCTATCGCCAACGTCCGCACGCTCAAGGGGCAGGGGGTGACGGAGCGGTTCGCGGCCGAGGTGCCCAAGCTGCCCGCCGACCTCCAGGTCCTTCTCATCGGCGCGCTGGCGGACCGCGAAGACCCGGCCGTTCGTCCCGCGATCGCGTCGGCCGCCAAGAGCGATAATGGCGATGTGCGCGTCGCCGCCCTGAAGGCCCTCGCGAAGGTGGGCGACGCGTCGTCGGTAGCGCTGCTGGCCTTGGCGATGGACGCTGCCGACGGCGGCGAGAGGCTCGCCGCCGCGGTCAGCCTGCTCGTCCTTCGCGGCGCGGGCGTCGATGCCGCGATCGTCGAGAGCATGAAGTCCGCCAAGCCGGCCGCGAAGGCTCAACTCATCCAGATATTGAGCGACCGCGGGGCCGCCAGCGCCGCCCCGGCGATTCTCAACGAGGCCGCCGGGCAGGACCCGACCGTCCGGGCGGCAGCGCTCAAGGCCCTCGCGCGGCTGGCGGAAGTGAAGGACCTGCCGGCGCTTCTCGATGTGCTCGTCAATCTCCAGGGCGACGACGGGCGCGACGAGGCCGAGGGCGCCGTGGTGGCGGTCTCCCGCAAGCTCGCCGATGAGTCCGGCCGCGCGGACCCGACGCTGGCGGCCCTCCGCACCCCGAGTTCCGCGGCGGCCAAGGCGTCGCTCCTGCGCGTCCTTCGCGGCCTCGCCGGCGCCAAGGCGCTGGCGGCGGCGCAGGCCGCCCTCAAGGACGCCGACCCCAAGGTGCAGGATGCCGCCATCCGCGCCCTGGCCGACTGGCCCGACCCCGGGCCGGTGGCGGCGCTCATGGAGATCCTCCGCACCGCGACGAACGAGACGGAGCGCGTGGTGGCCCTGCGAGGCTGCGTGCGGCTGCTGGGCCTTGCCGGCGCGTCGCCGACACCGGAGACGGTGAAGGCGTACGAAGAAATCATCGGCCGGGCGAAGCGGCCGGAAGAGAAGAAGCTGGTCCTCGCGGGCCTGGCGAACCTGAGCCACCCGGCGGCGCTCGCGATGGCCGAGTCCTGCCTGGCCGACGAGTCGGTGAGCGCCGAGGCCGCCGTGGCCGCGGTCAACGTCGCCCGCGCGATCATGGGGGCCTACCGCGATGAGGTCAAGACCGCGATGGCGAAGCTGGCCGCCTCCACCAAGAACGCCGACCTCAAGCGGCAGGCCGTGGACATCATCCGCCAGATCGACCGGCTCGGCGACTACATCGCCGCCTGGCAGGTCTCCGGCCCGTACGCCGAGAGCGGCAAGGTCTACACGCAGCTTTTCGACACGGTCTTTCCGCCGGAGAAGCCCGACGCCAAAGGCGTTGAGTGGCGGCCGCTACCGGCCGAGCCGAACCCCGCCGGCGGGCCCGTGATCTTCGACCTCCTGAAGGCCGTGGGCGGCGAGGAGCGCGCGGCGTACGTCCGCACGTGGATCCGCTCGGAGAAGGCCCAGGACGCCCGGCTCGAAGTCGGCGTGGATGACGGCATCAAGGTGTGGCTCAACGGCAAGGTGGTGATGGCCGAGAACCGGGGTGGCGCGTGCATTCCCGGAACGTTCAAGGCCGACCTCGCGCTGCGGGAGGGCTGGAACCCGGTCCTCATGAAGGTGACGCAGAGCACCGGCCCGTGGGCGTTCTGCGTGCGCCTGGCGAAGCGCGACGTCGGGAAGCTCGAGGGCATCCGGGCCGACGGCACGCCGAAATAAGATCGCGGCCGTGCCGGCCGCGGCTAAACGGGCATGCGGGGGGCCCGCATCGTCTAGTCGTCGCCGCACACGGCGGTACGTATCTGGCTTGTCACCAGATTGCCGGGTGGCACGGTCACGCGCTGTTGCGTGGCCGTGCATGGACGTAGGGGAGCAAGCACGGTCACGCAACAGCGCGTGACCGTGCCACCCGCGCAAAACAGGTACACACGGCGACGGTTGTGATTGACGGTTGGTGTTTGACCGCGACCGGGAAACAGTGTAGACTCTCGTGTTAACGTGGGCGACTCAGGACCCTTGGTCAGCGAAAGGAGCGCAGAGCGATGGCCGGCAGGAAGATCACGCGGCGGGATTTCGTGAAGGAAAGTGCGTTGGCGGCGGGCGGCTTGGCCTTGGGGGCATCGGCCCTTCAGGCGGCCGCAACGGACTCCAAGACGATCCTCAACTACAACGAGAACATGGAGTACCACAAGGCCGGAAAGACCGGCCTCATGGTCTCGGCGGTGGCCATGGGAGGCCACTGGAAACGCATCGAGAAGATGATCCCGCCCGGCACCACCGGCAACGCCATCTTCGGCGGCAACCTCGGGGGCGCCGACTTCCAGAAGAACCGCCGCGACGTCGTCACGAAGTGCATGGAAATGGGCATGAACTGGATCGACGCCTGCACCTGCGACGAGGTCAAGGCCTACGCCAAGGCCCTCGAAGGCCGGCGCGACAAGATGTACCTGGCCTGTTCGTGGTACGAGCGCGAAATGCGCAACGGCAACTGCCGGACCGAGAAGGCGCTCCTGGAGACGCTCGAGTGGGGCATGAAGGACGCCGGCCTCGACTACGTCGACCTCTGGCGCATCACGATGCACGAGCAGTCGAAGCAGCACACCGAGGCCGAGGTCGAGCAGATGATGAAGGCCCTGCGGGCCGCCAAGAAGTCCGGCAAGGTCCGCTTCACGGGCTTCTCCTCCCACGACCGCAACCACATCAAGTGGATGATCGAGACGTACCCCGACTGCGTCGACGGCTTCAGCACGCCCTACACCGCCAAGACCAAGGAGCTGCCGACCGACAGCGTGTTCGAGACGGTCCGGAAGTACCAGGTGGCCGTCTTCGGCATCAAGCCGTTCTCGTCGAACTCGCTCTTCAAGGGCGACAGCACTCCTGGCAACCCGGACGCGGAAGAGGATGACAAGCGGGCCCGCCTGGCCATCCGCTACATCCTCTGCAACGATGCTATCACGGCGCCGATCCCGGGCCTCCTGAATCCGCACCAGGTGGAGAATGTGGCCAAGGCCGTCCAGGAGCGCCGCCAGCTCGATAAGACCGAGAAGGCCGAGCTCGATAAGGCCATGGCCGAGGCCTGGGCCAAGCTGCCGGCCGATTACCAGTGGCTCAAAGATTGGGAGTACGTGTAGTCATCGTTTAACCGTCGCCGGTACGGCGACGATCGATTGCGGATTGCGAATTGCGGACTGAACGGCGACAAGCAACGGCCATTTAGCCGCCCAGCTTGCTGGGCGCGTGTTCTGGGGCCGACGGCACCGCGAAGGAAACAAGGGTGGCATGGCCACGCGCTGTTGCGTGGCCATGATGCCACACGCGCGGATAAGAGGCATGGCCACGCAACGGGGCCCGCGACGGCGGGCAGGTGCGTGGCCATGCCGCCCCGGGCGAAAAGGAGGATGGTGCAATGTCCGGGCGAAGGATCTCCCGGCGGGATTTCGTAAAGGAAAGCGCCCTGGCGGCCGGCGGGGTCGCCCTGGGGTCGTCGGCCCTGCGCGCCGCCCCGGTCGACACGAAGAAAATCCTCAACTACAACGAGAACATGGAGTACCGCCGCCTCGGCAAGACCGGCCTCATGGTCTCGGCGGTCACGCTGGGCGGGCACTGGAAACGGATCGACACGGTCGTCCCGGCCATGCGCAACAGCCCCGGCTGGATGGGCGGCAACCTGGAAGACCCCGCGTTTCAGAAGAACCGCTATGAGGTGGTCAGCCGCTGCATCGAGGTCGGCATCAACTACATCGACGCCTGCTCCGGCGCCGAGGTGCTCGCCTACAGCAAGGCCCTCGAAGGCCGCCGCGACAAGATGCACCTGGGCTACTCGTGGTACGAGTACGAGATGCGTTTCAGCCCGTGGCGCGAGTCGCTCGCGAAGATGATGGCGGGCCTCGAGAGCGGCCTGAAGCAGGCGAAGCTCGATTACGTGGACCTCTGGCGAATAAGCCTGGAGATGGATACGTCGAAGAAGCAGACCGAGAAGGAAGTCGAGATCTCGATGGAGGCCCTCGCGCAGGCCAAGACGCAGGGCAAGGCCCGCTTCATCGGCGTCTCGTCGCACGACCGGCCGTGGCTCGCGCAGGCCGTCGCGAAGTACCCGAAAGAGCTGGAGGTGATCCTCACGCCCTACACCGCCGCGAGCAAGGTCCTGCCCCAGGACAGCCTCTTCGACGCCGTCAGGAAATGCGACGTGGGCGTGCTCGGCATCAAGCCGTTCGCCTCGAACTCGCTCTTCAAGGGCGATGGCTCCCTGAAGAGCCCCGACGCCGAGGAAGACGACAGGCGGGCCCGCCTGGCGATCCGCTACATCCTGTCGAACCCCGCCGTCACCGCCCCGATGCCGGGTCTCATCAACACGCACCAGGTCGACAACGTGGCGAAGGCCGTCCAGGAGCGCCGCCAGCTCGATAAGACTGAGAAGGCCGAACTCGACAAGGCCATGGCCGAGGCCTGGGCCAAGCTGCCGCCGGATTATCAGTGGCTCAAAGATTGGGAGTACGTGTAGTCATCGTTTAGTACGTGTAGTCATCGTTTAGCCGTCGCCGGTACGGCGACGATCGATTGCGGATTGCGGATTGCGAATTGCGGATTGAGCGGCGAGAGGCAACGGCCCGCGCCATTTAGCCGCCCAGCTTGCTGGGCGCGTGTTTTGGGCACAACGTGCCGTCGGGCCGAAGCCGTTTGTGTATCGCGGCTCATGGCGACGGGCGTTACCTGGTTTGAAAAGGAGGGTGGTGCAATGGCCGAGCGGAAGATCTCGCGGCGGGATTTCGTCAAGGAAAGCGCCCTGGCGGCCGGGGGCCTGGCGCTCGGCGCGTCTGCCCTGCGGGCGGCCGAGGCCGATACCAGGAAGATCCCCAGCTACAACCCGAACATGGAGTACCGCCGCCTGGGCCGGACCGGCCTCATGGTCTCGGCGGTCTCGCTCGGCGGGCACTGGAAGCGCATCGAGAAGATGGTCGCCGATGCCGGCAGGGCCGACAGTTGGATCCGGGCCAACCTGAACGACCCCGGCTTCCAGAAGAACCGGGCGGAGGTCGTCCGCCAGTGCCTCGAGGTGGGCATCAACTACATCGACGCCTGCTGCGGCGCCGAGGTCACCGCCTACACCCGCGCCCTCAAGGGCCTCCGCGACAAGGTTTACCTGGGCGTCTCGTGGTGCGAGCGCGAGGTGCGAAACGAGGGCTTCCGCACCGCCAAGGCCCTCCTCCAGGTGCTCGACGAGGGGTTCAAGGCCAACGGCCTGGAGTACGCCGACCTCTGGCGCATCACGATGCACGAGCAGTCGGGCCGCCACACCGAGGGCGAGGTCGAGGAGATGATGAAGTCCCTCGAGACCGCCAAGAAGGCCGGCAAGGTCCGCTTCACCGGCCTCTCGTCGCACGACCGCCCCCACATCCAGTCGATGATCGAGAAGTACCCCGCCCTCGTCGACGCCGTCTGCACGCCGTACACCGCCAAGACCAAGGCGGCGCCCGAGGGCAGCATGTTCGAGACCATGAAGAAATACGACGTGGGCTTCTTCGGCATCAAACCGTTCGCCTCCAACTCGATCTTCAAGGGCGACAGCTCGCTGGTGAGCCCCGACCTCGAGGAAGACGACAAGCGGGCACGCCTCGCCATCCGCTACATCCTCTGCAACCCGATCATCACCTCGCCGATCCCGGGCCTTGTGAACACGCACCAGGTGGACAACGTGGCGAAGGCCGTCCAGGAGCGCCGCCAGCTCGACCGGACGGAGAAGGCCGAACTCGACAAGGCCATGGACGAGGCCTGGGCCAAGCTGCCTGACGACTATCAGTGGCTGAAAGATTGGGAGTACGTTTAACCGTCGCCCGGCGCCATTTAGCCGTCCGCCGCGGCGGACGCGTGTTTGGGGTCAGTGTAGTCGCGGCAACGCCGCGGCGAAGCGATCGGCGAATCGGGCTAAGAGGCCGCGGCGTTGCCGCGGCCTATGTATCAAGGGAGACGCGGCGTGAAGCGCTCATTGTGGATCGTGCTGGCCCTTGTCGTGGCGGCCGGCTGCCGGTCGTCCGGCGATCCGGTGTCCGAGAAGCCCAAGGCAAATCCCGAGACGCCCACGTCGGCCGTCGGCGGCAAAGAGGTCCGCACGTCCGCCGGTCCGGATCTGCTGCTGGCCGACTCGAGCGCCGTAGCGGCCTTGCTGGACGGGCCGGAGGGCATCCAGACCCCCCCGCGCCGGACGAGGGGCAAGGAGGCCGACAACAACCGCTGCCACGTCTGCCACGTCAACTTCTCGGAGGAGCGGCTGGCGGTGGGGCACGCCTGGGCCGACGTCGGGTGCGAGAAGTGCCACGGCCCGTCCGACGCCCACTGCGGCGACGAGGGGAACATCACCCCGCCCACCACCCTGTTCGCCAAGGCCGACATCGACAAATCCTGCAAGGTCTGCCACCCCGACGACAGGTTCGTCGAGGGCGCGAAGTCCTGCCCCATCGTGGTCGACGACTCGAAGGGGCCGAAATACTGCACCGACTGTCACGGCCGGCACCGCATGGAGCGCCGCACCGTCCACTGGGACAAGAAGACCGGCAAGCTGCTTCCGACGGTCGTGGAGTAGGGATAGCACAGGTCGGCCGGGCCCCTGTCTCCAGGCGGTGCCGGTGTACCCGATCAGCGGGCGGAGCGACGGCGCCCAACTGAACGCACTTTAGTGCCTATCCGAATAACCCGCTCCTCGGGGTGCCACGGCCCGCCGCGGCGGGCCGTGATTTCCGGCGCACTGGTTGCAAGCAACCAGTGGCACCC
>JAPLML010000050.1 GCA_026387055.1 Planctomycetota bacterium
AGCCGGCCGTGCCACAACTACTATCGGGACAATCGCACACACGCCAAACACATACCGACGGCGGGTGCGGAGCACCCATCCTTGACGGCTACGCGCCGACCGCGGATTAGCTTTGACCGCCCCTTCGCCGCGGCCTAGAATCGGTCATTGGAGGGATTTCGGCAATGAGCATACCGCGAGCCTCGTGCATCGGCGCCCTGACCCTCGGTCTCGCCTTGGCGATACTGGCTGCCTCCGCCGGTATGGCCCGCGCCGAGGCGGCCGCGGCCTCCGGGGCAGCCGACGACGAGCAGGCCCCTTCCGCCGATCAGCCCAAGACGAGCGAGAAGGCCCCCGCCGCCCGGAAGCCGCGCCCGCCGCTGACCGAGGAGGAGGTCAAACAGCTCCCGCCGCTCAAGCGGTTCGACATCCCGATCGAGAAAGGCGAGGAGCTTCTGAAGGACGTGAAGGACGAGACGTTCGGCTACGACGAGTCCGCCTTCTACTACGTCGTCGAGAAGGTCCGCCAATCGCCGGCCGACCTCTTCAAGCCCGACGCCGAGGTCACGCCCTACAAGACGCTCATGGCCATGCCGTCGAGTTACCGCGGCCAGCCGGTCACGATCCGCGGCATCTACATGACGGCCGCCCCGTTCAGCCCCCCGCCGCTGGCGCTGTGGAAAGATGTGCATACGCTCTACGAGTGCAGCATCCGGGAGCACCCGCTGAACGAACACCGCCCCATCGCCACGGTGATCGTGATCGACGACCCGATGACGTACCTGAGTGCGGGCGACGACGTGCGGGTGAAAGGCTACTTCTACAAGGTCCGTACGTACGACTTCCGCCGCGAGGACGAGTCGGGCCAGATGGTCACGGGAACCACCTCTGCCCCGCTCCTGGTGGCCCGGCGGCTGGAGGCGGAGACGCCGGCGTCGCCGCTGACGCGCCTCGGCCCCGCGCCGTCGCTTTTCGGCGGCGACTGGACCTGTGCAGTTCTGATGGTCGCCGCCGTCGTCCTCCTGGGCGGCGCGTTCTTTTATCTTGTGTCGCGAGCGAGGGGCAAGACCCATGCAGCAACTCAACGTCCGGTTCACCGATTCCGCCTACGTCGTCCGGATCGGATCGAACCTCCTGGCGCAAGCGGGCCCGGAGACGCGAGCGGCGGCCCGAAGCCCTAGGGCCGCCGTCATCACCGACTCCGGCGTGGCCGCCCATTACCTCGACCCGGTGATGGCGAGCCTGCGCGAGGCGGGCCTCCAGGCCGAGGCGGCCATCGTCCCCGCGGGCGAAGCCGCCAAGACCCTCGCCCAGGCGGGCGACCTGTACGACCGGCTGCTCGCCGCCGGACTGGACCGCGGCTCGGTCGTCGTGGCCCTCGGCGGCGGCGTCGTGACGGACCTGGCCGGCTTCGTCGCGGCCACGTACATGCGCGGCATCGCGTGGATCGCGGTCTCGACGACGCTCCTCGGCCAAGTCGACGCCAGCGTCGGCGGCAAGACCGCCGTCGACCATCCCCGCTGCAAGAACCTCATCGGCGCGTTTCATCAGCCCGCGGCCGTGCTGGCCGACGTCTCCACGCTGGCCACGCTGCCGGAAGAGGAATTCCGCACCGGCCTGGCCGAGGTCGTGAAGCACGCCGTCATCCGCGACGCCCAACTTTTCAGCCTCCTGGAGGACCAGGCCGAGCGGCTCCTGGCGCGCGACCCCAAGGTCCTCGAAGACGTGGTGGCCCGGAACGTCCGGATCAAGGCTGACGTCGTCATGGCCGACCCCAAGGAGAGCGGCCTCCGGCGGATCCTCAACTACGGCCACACGATCGGTCATGCCCTGGAGACCGTGGCGCTCGAAGCCGCCGGCAAGCTCGGTCGCTCGACCCCGAGGCTCTCGACGGGCGGCGCGACGCTGACGCACGGCCGGGCGGTCGCCCTCGGCATGATGGCCGAGGCCCACCTCGCCCTCCAGCGCGGCCTCATCGGCCGCGGCCCGCTCCATCGCCAGGAGCACCTGCTCGCGCGATTCGGCCTGCCCGTCCATCTGGACGCGGCGGTGGACCTGGACCAGTGCCTCGCCATCATGCGGCACGACAAGAAGGCGGTGGCCGGGCGGCTGCGGTTCATCCTCCCCGAATCCATCGGCGCCGTGCGCGACGTCGACGACGTGGCTGAGGACGAGGTCCGCCGGGCGATCCTCACCCTCACCGGCGGTTGAGGGTTCCCCCGAGCCCGGTGCGGAAGCAGCAGGAGACGCTGAACGGGAGATCTCCCGCCGCTCCTGCGGCGTATGTGTTTAGCGAGTGTGCCATTGTCCCGATAGCAGGTGTGGCACGGCCGGCTTGTCCGGCCGTGGCAGAGCGCCGGCCGCATTCCCCACGGCCGGACAAGCCGGCCGTGCCACACCTGCCGAGATACGCTAGACACGTATCTGCGGCGGGCGCGGACTGAGTTGATGGGCGTTCCCCGCTTGCATACGGCCCAATCGGTGTTATACTGTTGGTAAGCCCGCCAGGCGTGCTTTCCAGGGGGAGTTGTCTGGCCAACCCGAGGGGATACCATGCTTCGCTTTCCAACATTGTCCTGTCTCGCCTGTAACGCCCTTGTAGTCCTGGCCGTGACGGCCCTTTCGGCGGGCACGGCGTCGGCACAGACCACCAGCCTGATCACGGACGTCAGCACCGGACTGCCGGTCCTGTATCCATCGTACATCACGGAGTACAACGGCGAGCTCTACTTCCGCGGCAGCATCGATACTTCCACCTCCGACACGTCGCTCTGGCGGTCCGACGGCACGGGCGCCCGGCAGATCCCGGGCACCACCAGCTTCGGCCCGTCCGACCTGGCGGTGTATAACGGCAAGCTCTACTACAATAATGGCGGATCGAGCCTGTGGCAATACGACCCGATCGGCGGCGCGCAGCAGGCCCCCGGCTCAGCCTCGCTGGCGCAGAACCCGGCGGAGATGACCGCCTACGGCGGCAATCTCTATTACCGGGCCGCTCGCTTCAAGGACCCCCCCGGCAACATCGGCATCGAACTGTGGAAGTTCGACGGCGCGAGCCAGACGCCGATCGACATGTTCCCCGGCCCCGGCAGCTCCTCTCCGCAACACTTCATCCAGTACCAGGGGCATCTCTACTTCAACGCCTGCGGGACGCCCGGCCAGGGCACCGAGTTGTGGCGCACCAACGGCGTCGGCATGCCCACCTTGGCGGCGACGATCTACCCGAACAACGGCTCCAGCCCGGAGAACTTCGCGGTCTATAACGGCCTGCTGTACTTCTCGGCCTACGACGGCGTCAACGGCCGCGAGCTGTGGAGCTTCGACGGTTCGACGCCGGCGCTGGCCATGGACATCCTGCCCGGCGCGCCGTATTCCTCGTCCAACCCCAATAATCTAGCCGTCTACAATGGCAAGCTGTACTTCAGCGCCACGGACGGCGTCCACGGCTACGAGCTGTGGTCCTTCGACGGCACGACCGCCACGATGCTCCCCGAGATCAACCCTACGCCCGACCCCCTGAACGGCGATGACTGGATGATGGATTCCTCGCCGGCGGACCTGACCGTCTTTGACGGCGTGCTCTACTTCTCGGCCAACGACGGCGCCCACGGCCGCGAGCTGTGGTCGTACGACGGCGACGCGCCCCGCCTGGTCCTCGACATCAACTCCGGCCCATACGGCTCGGAGGTCTCGGAGCTGACCGTCTACAACGGCAAACTCTACTTCAGCGCCGACGACGGGTACGTGCCCGGCCTGCGGGCTCTCGAACCGAGGATGTGGACCTTCGTTCCGGAGCCGGCCACGCTGGCGCTCCTCGCGCTTGGGGGCCTCGGCCTCCTGGCCCGCCGGAGGAAGTAACGCCGAGCCCGCTGCGGAAGCAGCGGGAGACACCGAACGGGAGAATGCCCCGCCGCTCCCGCGGCGGGCTCGGGCTATTGCAGCTACGGGTCGACCGGCGTAATCTTCATCGTGACCGCCGCCGCCGTGACGGGCTTCGCGAGGCTGAGGCCGATCCGCGTCGGCCTGACCGGCGCGTCCTCGACCATCTCCTCTGCCTGAATCGCCCACTCGTTCGCCCCCGCCTCGATGTCCACGCGAACCGACGCCTTCCCGTCGCTGACCCTGAGGCCGCCGCCCTCAAGCCGTTTCCACGAACCCAGCGTCACCAGCGCGGTGGCGAACGTCTGCGGGCTCTTGAATTCCACCCGGTCCGTCACGGTCAGGCTGCCCGGCCCCTGGCGCGAGTAGACGAACGTGCGCCGGAGGGCCTTCAGATCGGGCACCGCATAGGCCGAGGCCAGGTCGAGTTCAAGCGTGTCGGCCTGATCGGTGAAGTCGGCCCGCAGGACCTTCGCCTGCGCCTCGCGGCCCGTCCGCTGAAGCCGCCCCGCCACGACGGGCACCGGATGGCCGTACGAGTTCAGCAGCTTGCTGTCGTAACGCTTCGCACTGAAGGTCCGGGCGGTGTAGGTCTCGGCGCCGGGATCGAGCAGAACCGGCTCGCCCGACCCGGAGGCTCTCGACGGGCGGTCGCCGACCACCACCACGTATGAACCTACGTCGTTATGATTGTGATGCTCGGCGTTGTGGCCGCCCTTGAGCGCCACGCCCAGCCGGCAGGCCGAGTCCGCCGCCGGTCGGCCGATGAGCACGCCGGCCTGTTCGAACCAATCTCGCAGGGGCACGGCCCGGCGTGCCCCTGCAGGGCGATCCGGGGGCGCCGGTTCGGGAAAGGCGTAGATCATCGCATCCGGCAAGGCGCCCAGGCAGTTCCTGAGGTCCAGCCCATCGTAGTCCGCCAGGCCCAGGCCGAAGCGCCGGTTGACGAAGTGCATGATCGTCGCGGCGGGCCTGGCCTTCACACTGCAATCGGCGAAGGCGGGCGCCACGCCGCCGAGGATCTGAATCCGCGCGCCGAACATCGCCGGCGCCCGCACCGGCGCGAGCGCCATGAGGTCCAAGCCGCCGCCGGTCGCCCGGCGGACGGTCTCGGCCAGGAGCACGTAGTGGCCGAAGCCGTAGTTCCAGTAGCCCAGGCCCTCGCTGCAATAGCCGTCGGGCGTGAACCCCGCGAGGAAGTTCCGCGAGAGCTTCTCGGCCGCCACGACAAACGCCGCCCGGTCCTCGCGCGACGCGGCCTGCGCCAGGGCCGCCCCCGTCACCCCCGCCAGGCAGACGGCGTTCCAGTTATTCGTGGTGGTGAGCCACCCGTTCTTCTCGCGCGTGCCCGCCAGCATCGCCCGATAGGGATCGAGGAGGCGGCGGGCGACGTTCTCGCGGATCTTCCCGCGCGTCGCGGAGCCGAGCTTGTCGCCCAGGAGCCAGTCGGCCGTCGCCAGGTGCCAGC